>CAMOVV010000324.1 GCA_946627685.1 uncultured Bacteroidales bacterium | reverse complement strand
TTTGCGCATAACAAAACCCCGAAAGTTTTTTGTCTAACTTTCGGGGTTCATGTCACCAGCGGAAGGTTTTTCTTTTATGCAAATTCAAGCCGGGTGACAAAACACAGCCTGTCTCCCACTTTTCCCTGGATATACCAGGTGTCGTCATCCCGGCCCAGGGTGAAAACCACCGTCTCGCCGAGATGAATCTCGTGGTAGTAGCACACCTGGATGTCGCGCAGCATCCTTTCCCGGACATACTCGGGAGGAAGGATATCCACGCTCCACTGGGTGTACATGCAATTGTTGACATGGCTGTTGGTGTCGATGTCCGACCATACGGCCGAATGCTCTCCTGCGGGTGAGGACTCGAGAGTCTTCGGGATGATGATCTTTCCGCAGAGAGGCAGGGCGGTCTCTTCAAGATTGAGGGATGTGTCGAATCCGTGGAGGTCCCTGATGATGGCCCTGTCTTTCAGGCTCAGCATCGTCCAGACGGAGGTGGCGTCCATGAGAACCCCGTCTTCTGAAGAGAGACGGAAATTCCTGTGCCAGAGGGGGAGCGTCTGGCCGTAAGGCCAGGTCTCCAGGACGACTTTGTCTCCCCAGGCCGGCCATTTGGTGAATCTCATGTGGATGCGGTTCAGAGCCCAAAATATGCCGTCCTCACGAAGGACGGCATATCCGGCTCCGGCCATATTCGATCCCTTGTAGGCGACTTCCTGAATGTGGCTTTGGATGAAAAACGGCTTGAGAAGCCCGTTCAGGTCTGATTCATAGCTCCTTATCGGGAACTCCTGCCTTACGGTTTTCTCCATCTGTCGCTTAGGCCTCTTTCTTACCGGCGAGGTCGTTGAATTTGTCCTTTGCCTTGTCTGCGGCTTCCTTGACATCTTCCTTGACCTCGGCATACTTGTCAGCGGCCTTGTCTTTCAGTTCGTCGTATTTGTCGGCGGCTTTCTCCTTGACCTCGGCATACTTGTCGGCAGCCTTGTCTTTCAACTCGTCGTACTTGTCAGCGGCCTTGTCCTTGTACTCTGCGAATTTCTCCTTCGCGAGACCTGCGGCCTCCTTGAAGTCTTCCTTGGCGTCGTCGATGGCGTCCATGATTTTCTCCTGGGCCTGACCGGCTGCGTATTCGATTTTCTCTCCGAGGGTTACCTTTCCGTCTTTGTTAAGATCCCTTTTGTCGAATTCCTGTTTGATTTCTTCGCTCATAGTTTTGATTTTTAGATGGTTAATATAAATTATTTGGTAATTTCATAAGAGCCGGCTGCGTAGTCCTTGGACTCGGTCTCTCCGGGGAGGGTGACGGTGGCGATGGCGCCTTCGGGAACGGTGAACTTCCAAATCCACTTGTCGCCGTCGTATTTCCAAGAACTCTTGATAAGTCCGGCCGCAGAATTGTATTCTGCATCCACATGGCCCAGCCTCTTGTCAGGTATGGGTTTCATTATGATGTGCTTGAAGCCCGGCTGCGCGGGGTCGGAATCGATACCGGCGGCTACGTTCCATATCCATCTGCACACGGAACCGTAAGCGTAGTGGTTGAAGCTGTTCATGCCCTTGTCGCCCATTCCGGTGTCCTTCTTGTAGCTGTCCCACCTTTCCCAGATGGTCGTGGCTCCGTTGTCAACGGAATACAGCCAGCTGGGGTTCTTCCTCTGGAGGAGGAGTTCATAGGCGGTGTCCGCCATGCCGTTGTCGGTGAGCACCTGCATGAGGATGGAGGTGCCGAGGAAGCCTGTCTGGAGGCAGTTCCCGTGGTCTTCGAAATTCTTGCGGAGACGCGCGAGCATGTCTTCCCTGGCCTTGCCCTCGACCAGGCCGTTCTTCAGGGCGAAGAGGGCCGGTGTCTGCATGGTGTTGAGAATCTGAGTCTTGAAGGTGCCGTCGGCGTTCAGGAACTTCTCTTTGAGATAGGCTTTCGCTTCAGCTGCGATAGCCTCGTATCCGGCGGCGTCGCGTCCGGTGGCCGCAGCCATCTGGGTCATCATCTCGGCGTCTATGAGCCAATAAGAGGCGCTGAGGTAATTCCAATAGACGATGGTCTCGGGCTTGGCCTTCCTGTTGCCTTTGGCGTCACGGTAGAAGGCGTCGCCGGTATTGTTGCAGAGCGCCTCGTAGCTGAGCCAGTCCGCCCACTGATAGTAGCCGTTCTCTTCCTTGAGGGCGTCATGGTCGTACTTTGTCTCGGTGATGTGGTCCAGGTATTTCTCCATTGAAGCCCAGCACTCGTCGATTATGGATTTGTCACCGAACTGCTTCCATATCGTCCAGGGAACGATGACTCCGGCATCCGACCATCCCAGACGGGTCATGTTGTCTTCCGAGGCTCCGTACTGGGCGATGGGGGCGACTCCGGGATATCCTCCCTGCTTGTTCTGGGTGTCGCGCATGTCCCTCATCCACTTGTGGAAGAAACTGTCCGTGTTGGCGAAGAAGGTCCCCGCTTCGGCGAATACCTGCGTATCTGCCGTCCAGCCGAGCCTTTCGTTTCTCTGCGGACAATCCGTAGGGACGGAGAGG
>CAMOVV010000323.1 GCA_946627685.1 uncultured Bacteroidales bacterium | reverse complement strand
TTCTCCATATTGACGGTGATATTGTAAGAACGCGGCATCTGCCCATAGAAATTCATTCCGCCCCCCATCGCGCTCATATCACGATAACGACGCATAAACTCGCTCTGGGTAATCAAGATGGCATCTGCGTTCTCGCCAAGATTCTCCCCCTCGACATAATAATCATTCCCCTCCGGAAGAACAGCCTTTATCATCTCCGACAAATCCTTCTTGTCCTCCTCGCTCATCTCCAGACGAATCTTCTCCTCCTTCGGAATCAGGTTCCCCACGCTGTCAGAATCCACCCTCGCGAACCTCGTATCGGCAAGCTTCTGCTCAAGGAGATTCACATAATGCGCATCAAGCTCGCAATCCATCAGAAGGACGTCATAGCCCATATTGCGCGCAGCCTCGATGAAAGGATACTGGGCCTGGGTATCAGTGGCATAAAGATACACGACCTTCTTGTCCTTGTCCGTCTGGGCCGTCTCCACAGCCTTGCGGTAATCCTCAAACGGGAAGAACTTCCCATCGGTATTCTTGAAAAGGGCGAATTTAAGGGCCCTCTCGCAGAACTTCTCATCCGTCAGCATCCCGTACTCGATGAACAGCTTGATATTGTCCCACTTCTCCTCATAAGCCTCCCTCTGCTCCTTGAAAATTTCCTCGAGACGGTCGGCCACCTTCTTGGTGATATAGGTGGAAATCATCTTCACGTTGCGGTCGCTCTGCAGGTAGCTGCGGGACACGTTGAGGGGAATGTCCGGAGAGTCGATAACTCCGTGAAGGAGGGTGAGGAAGTCGGGAACGATGTTGTCAACGTGGTCCGTGACGAACATCTGGTTGCAATAGAGCTGGATTTTGTTGCGGTCGATGGCCATCCTCTCCTTGATTTTCGGGAAATACAGGATACCCGTGAGATGGAAAGGATAATCCACGTTGAGATGGATATAGAACATCGGCTCCTCCTGGGAAGGATAGAGGTCATGGTAGAATTTCACATAATCCTCATCCTTGAGGTCCGAAGGCTTTTTCTGCCAGAGAGGCTCCACGCCGTTGACGATGTGGTCCTTGTCCGTGTCCACGTACTTGCCGTCCTTCCATTCCTGCTCCTTCCCGAAAACGATGGGGACAGGCATGAACTTGCAGTATTTAGAAAGAAGGCTCCCTATCATCCCCTTCGTGGCATACTCGGAAGAATCGTCGTCGAGCCAGATGGTGACGGTGGTGCCCCTGTCCGAATGGTCCCCCTCGGTCATTTCATATTCAGGATTCCCTTCGCAGGACCAGCGCACAGGCTTTGAGCCCTCCTTCCAGGAAAGGGTGTCTATGGTGACCTTCCGGCCCACCATGAAAGACGAGTAGAATCCCAGGCCGAAATGTCCTATGATGCTCTGGTCCTTGTATTTCTCAAGGAACTCCCCGGCTGAAGAAAAGGCAATCTGGTTGATATACCTGTCCACTTCCTCCTGTGTCATTCCCACTCCCCTGTCGGTGATCTTCAGCACCTTCTCCTTCTCGTCCAATTCAACCTTCACGCTCAGCTCCCCAAGTTCCCCCTTGAACTCGCCGCCGGAGGCGAGAGCCTTCATCTTCTGGGACGCGTCAACCGCGTTCGCAACGATTTCACGAAGGAAAATCTCCTTGTCGGAATAAAGGAACTGCTTGATTACGGGGAAGATGTTTTCGGTGGTCACCCCAATCTGACCCTTGTTTGCTTTTGCCATGATATACTGTGTTTATTTTATTCAAAAATTATTGCCGGACCCTTTTCCGGGCCCGGCAATACAATGTCAAAATATGTTCCAAGCGGAACTCCTGCCAAATTGTCACTATTTGTACAGGAACCTCTTGATGCTCATCTTCGGGGTCTTCTCGAAAGGCTCGGGCATCACTTCCACCTGGGCGATGCGGCTGTATGCGGGAAGACGCTTGTTGGAGGAATTCCTGATGCTCTCGGGGATGTCGGACACGGCCTCCGCATCCAGGCGGTTGCCCTCTATCATATTCTTGTCCAGATACACAAGGGCGACTATCTTCCCTCCCCTGTCCACGACGACGGACTCGGCCACATAGGGCTGGTTGTTCACAACCGCCTCGATTTCCTCAGGATAGATGTTCTGCCCGGAAGGGCCCAGAATCATACTCTTGGAGCGGCCGCGGATAAAGATATTGCCTTCCTCGTCAATGATGCCGAGGTCGCCTGTGCGAAGGTACCCGTCCTCCGTGAAAGCGCCGGCCGAAGCCTCCGGATTCTTGTAATATCCGATGCAGATATTGTCCCCCTTGGCCTGGATTTCCCCGACGATATGGGCCGGGTCAGAAGAGTCTATCCTGACATCGGCGCAGTCCACGGCCTCCCCGCAGGAGCCGGCCACATACTTAGTCCAATGCTTGTAGGCAAGAAGCGGGCAGGCCTCCGTCATACCGTATCCCACAAGATAGGGAAGGCGGATTTTCTTGAACCACGCCTCGACTTCGGGATTGAGGGCAGCCCCACCCATGATGAACTGCTGGACGTTGCCGCCA
>CAMOVV010000322.1 GCA_946627685.1 uncultured Bacteroidales bacterium | reverse complement strand
TCCTCAACACCGAGGGCGGCTGGCTCTTCTTCGGCATCCATCCCCAAAAGCTGACCGTACTCGGGCAGGACGTAGCTGACCAGACACGCCAGGACATCGCCAATGCCTTCCGGAAGTTCTCTCCGGCCATCGACCTTTCCGCGCAGTATATTGATGTTCCTGGCAAGCCCGGAAAATTTGGGCTAACCGCAAAACGTGGTTGGAATTTTTGAATTAGTAAAGAGAGAGAGAAGGTCCCATATTGCAAAATCTGGTTGGAAGGGAGGGGCGGAGGAGGTCAAGGGTGTCCAATTACGTTTCTTTTCTTGAATTCCAGTGAGTAGACCCTGTCGTTGGAATAGGTTGCGGGCTTGCCGTCGATTGTTTTCCAGTTTTTCAAGTAAAAGTCGCCCTTCTTTGCAAGGCCGCTGCACCGACAGATTTCTTTCGCTTCAAAGTCAAGAACGAAGGAAACGGATTTTCCGTCGATGCTTCCGTGAAGGAGGAGGCCGGTTTCCTTTCCGATGGTCTTCAGCGGGAAGCGTCCTGTGAGCTGAATTCCGGGATACTGCTTCTTGATTCTTTCCGTCGCCGTTTCCTCGAAGGTTTTACCGGCGGGCTCTTCATCGACGGCAGTGACGGGAATATTCACCGTCGCCTTTTTGGGAAAAACAGACCAGGTTTGCGCCAAAGCCCAGTCGAAACGTTCCGAGAATCTTTCCTGTTCGGCAGGTGGTATCCTTACGTTCTTTGCGACCAGGCGCCACTGCTCGACAGCCCCGGTAACCTCTTCGACGATCTCCTCCGCTTCTTTCTTTGACAGCAGGTAGTAATCGGAAGAGTCGTAGAGTTCCCTGATGGAGGATTGGTTCGAGTATGGAGATATGGCAAGCACCTGCGTTTTTTCGAGGGTTGGATTGAGGTCGTATGCCGGGGAGAGTTCCCAGCCGTCCGGGCGGAGCAGGAAGCCATGGTTGCGGAAGTGGTCGTCATGGTTGCCGATAAGGATGTTGTATACGATTCTTCTGAATAGCTCGCTCGTGTTGCGGGAAAGGCTGTTTATGCCGATGTCTCCAGCCATTGCGTCTGCGATATCGATGTACCCTTTCCCGTCGGTTGCGCCTTCGCCGTCCCTGAGCCCTGTAAGGGTCAGCGAGGAGGCAAAGTGAATCCGCTTGCCGGCATCTCTGTCGAAGCGTTTGGACAGCAGGGTATGATAGGGGGTGGGACCAACCCTGAGAACGCGCGATTCAGCGGTCTTTATCCCGGCCTTCTTTGCGAGGGTGCATGCAAAATGTTCCCAGAGTCCGATATTGTATGTGTCTTTCACCGAAGGTATTTTGGCTATCAGGAGGCTCCCGTCCGAGTCGATGATGTTCAGTTTGGGCCGGGCTCCTCCGAGCGATGAACCGTGCTTCCATAGATTCTTGAGCCATGTTTCCTGGATTGGCTGGCTCTTTCTCTCCGCTTCCTCGATCAGATGTGCTTCCCGGATGAAGGTCTCCAGCTCGGCGATAGGTGGGACGTTCTCTTGGCCGTTGTCCTGGCCGAGGTATTTCCCGTTATGTTTTAGGCGGAGAGCGCCCATGCGGGAAAAGTCGTCAATGCGGACCAGGTATCCGAAGTCGTCGAATGTTCGTGGAAGTCTGTGTTCCCGCTTTGCTTCCATGTGTTCCTTCTTGTCGATAAGGGCGCGTCCCCATCTGTCGGGAAGGGCGTCTCCGAGGAAGGAAAAAAGGTTTCCGGATGCGGCCTGCACGCCAAGGAAGCGTCCGATGTCTATAGAGAGGTTTACCTTGGGAAATGCACTGAGAAAATCCTTCTCGTAGGAAAAGCGGTAGGAAGCGTTCCCTTTTACTCTTTCATACTCCAGGGTTCCCACCTTGGTTTCTTTGCAGAGAAAGTCGAATGCTGCGAGTATTTCAATCGAATACATCATATTCTTCGTTGTTTTTTTCGTTTTTCCTCATCATTTTCGCATCTACAAGTGCCTGCCCCGCCTGATCTTTCTGTGCCAGAAGGAGAAGGTCCTCGTCGAGTCCGAGAGCATACAGTACCCGTGCGTATATTCCTATTGATACAGTCGGGGTGCCTTTCTCGACACGCATAAGCGTAAGCTTGGTGCATTGTGCGCGTTCGGCAACCGCTTCCAGCGACAGAGAGCGCCTCTTGCGGGCGAGCTTGATTTGCTCTCCTGCTGTTTCGAGATTCCGCTGAACTTTCCTTGGAAGGACCATTGCCTTTGAGTGTTTAGTCATCTTGTTTCATTTTGATTTTACAAATATAGTAATTTGTTTCATTATAATGAAATAAGTGGATATACTATTCCAACTACATTTTGCAATGTGGGACCTTGACACGACAGAGGAGAGGCAAGGCCGTTTCCAACCAAACCCTCCTTTTCAGAGATAGTATCTATTACGATATTTTCAACCTTAAATTTCGGATAGCCAAAATTTGTCATAGCCATCTACTTCAAGGCCCCCAAAGCCTTCGAAGCGCCTTACACCTATGACGGCCGCCCTTGGTACAAAGTCGAGAATACCACGGCCC
>CAMOVV010000321.1 GCA_946627685.1 uncultured Bacteroidales bacterium | reverse complement strand
TGGTCAACCTCCAGACCCTTCCCCGCACCTATCCGTCTCCGTTTTATATACTATAACTACAATCAGTTATCACCGGGAACCTGAAAAACACTATATTTGCACTTGAGATGAAGAAAACAGCGATACTCCTTATATCTTTGGCCGCCTTCCTGTCGGCGGGATTCCCCCTTGCGGGCAGACCTGACGGGGCGGATGAGAATCCTCCGGTTCTGAGGAACGTTTCCGACAGCGTCATAGTCATCAACACGACCGCCCTCGGAAAGGATATAATAGGTTATTCAGGCATCACTCCCGTGGAGATTTACGTTACGAACGGAAGGGTAAGCGAGGTGAAGCCCCTGCCTAACATGGAGTCTCCGGGATATTTCTGGAGTGTCATCAAAAGCGGCCTGTTCTCCGTATGGAAGGGTCTGACTCCCGGGGAAGGGAAGGCCTTGAAAGTGGATGCCGTCAGCGGGGCGACCTTCTCTTCCGACGCCGTCATCCGAAACGTGAAAGCGGGGCTCAGTTATCTTGACTCCCACCGTCCCGAGGGCTTCTAATAGAGGGTTACCATTTTTCCGTCAATCGTGTAATCAACGAAGGACGAACTCTTTATAAGTTCCAGCACCCTGTCAAGCGACTCGGACGAGAAGTTGGCGGTGAAGTGATAGGCTTCGATTTTCGGGTCCTTGATGTCTATGCTCACCCCGTACCACCGTTCCATTTTTCTTATCACCTCCGTCATGGGGGTGTCGTCGAATACGAGGAAACCGTCTTTCCAGGCGGTGTTGTTATAGACATTGGCCGCCTGCTTGACTCCAGAGTACTTCGGCGTACCGTTCACGGTGCCGGTTTCCTTCAATTTGATTTCATCCATCGGAGCCACCTCAATCTCCTGATGGGTAACGTCTTCCAGGAGGGAGACCTTTCCTTCCAGAAGGGTCAGCTTCAGCTCCTCGTCGTTGTTGTAGGCGGAGAGGTTGAACTTCGTGCCCGTGACTTTGGCGGTGAAGCCCTTGGTGGTCTTTATGTACATTGGCCAGTCGGGGTTTGTCCTTACGTCGAAAAAGGCCTCTCCGACAAGGGTCACTTCCCTTTTTTCCGGGTCGAAGACGCTCGGGCATGAGAGCGTGGTGGCGCTGTTCAGCCAGACGACGGTGCTGTCGGGGAGGACCACCTTCCCCTTGACGCCGGAATTAACGGTGTATTCCATCATCCCGGTGGCATCTATGCTGCGTCCTTTCAGGTTTTCGTAGAGCGTGGCGTAGGTGTCCAGCCGTTTTTCCTGGGTGACAAACGACCAGGCGGCGAGGGCCGCTACGGGAAGAAGCAGGGCGGCGGCTATGCGGGTGAGGGCGAGGGTGAAGTCCCTGCGGCGTCTCTCCCTCGATTTCAGTGTGATGTCAGGCATTGTGGCGAAAACGTAATCCGCCTTGATTTCAGCATACCGGTCGGCGTTCTCCTTGGAGGAGTGAATCCATTTCACCACCTCCTTCCTGTCTTTCTTTCCCAGCTTCCCGTCTATATAATTGTGAAGAAATTCTTCTGTCATCTGTCGTGTAAGGTTGTGATTATAATCCCATCAGCATAATTGCGAGCAGCAGGGACAGGGCGTTGGTGTAATGCGCCAGCCCGCTGCGGAAATTCTTGAGGGCTATTGATATGTAATACTCCACCATCTTGACCGAGATGTTCATCTTCTCGGCTATCTCCTTGTAGGTGAGGCCTTCCACCCTGCTCATGCGGAAGGTCTTGACGACCTTTTCGGGAAGGGCGAGGTAGATGCGGTCTATCATTTTCTGGAGCTCGAGGGTCTCGATTCTGTCGGTGACGCTTTCGCCGGCGAGGGCCTGGAGATTGGCGAGGGCTTCCTGTCCGGCCAGGGTGTTGGCCTTGGCCCTTGCCGTGTCTCTCAGAAGGTTCAGGGTCTTGTTCCTGGCGATGGTGTAGAGGTATGTCCTTATGCTGTAGTTCGGGTCCAGCCTGTCCCTTGTCTGCCAGACGGAAACGAAAGTCTCCTGGGCGATGTCTTCGGCGAGGGCGTCGTCATATCCGAGGTATCTCTTCACGAAATGGAGAACATTCGTGAATTCGACCCTGTAGAAAGAGTCGAAAATGTCCTTCGAGCCGGCCTTGATGGCCTCGGTTATTTCCCTTCCGGGTAGAGTCGCCATATTCTTGAAGAATGCCTCAGCGTTTCGGTCAGTTTCCGAAATATACGGAAAAAACTTCTAAACCAAAAGAAAAAAAGGCCGGAGGAGCACCACTCCGATCCTCCGGCCTTCGCTAGTAGGCAATCCATGCGAAAATGTCTGCCAGCATTGATTGATATTATAACGATCCGAGTTTTACTATTTCCTCTTCCGTCAGAGGCTTGTTGAATATGGCAATGGTGGAATACTGAAGCCATGTGTTGTCGGTATCGTTGTCTCCGTTGATGAGAATGACTTTATCATCAAGCACGGCGGCTCCGGTATCTCCTCCTTCATTCCACAACTCTCCGTTGACATAGGTCCTGACATACTCCGATCCCTTCTTTACGAAGACGAAAC
>CAMOVV010000320.1 GCA_946627685.1 uncultured Bacteroidales bacterium | reverse complement strand
ATTGAAGAAGTGGAAGAATTCGTGGACATACTCATTAAGACCCGCGAGATACTTACCCCCTATCCGGAGAACACCGCAGAAGCGATAACCGCCGCCGAGGAAGTCTATGAACTCATAAAAGAATTCATTGAAGACCAGGACGACGAGGATGAAAATGAGTCCGACGGAGAGTCCGGCGGAGAATCCGGCGAGGACGGCGAAGAGGGTGGATGCGGCAAGGGCGGAAATGGCTCCGGCAAAAACGCCAAAAGCAAGAAGCCCCTCACCGACGAAGAAATAGAAAAAATCCTTGAAAAAATCCTCGAAGCCATTGAAGACAACCTCCGTCAAAACGGACAGAAAATCGAGGAGGAGGACATGTCCCAAGCCGCGAAAATAGACGGACACCTTATTGCCAAGGACGCCGAAGGAGAACTCGAAATCGGAGACAACGCCGTAGTGGTAAGCAAGGAGCCCGACAAAAACAAATACCGCAAGACGCTCAACGCCGTAAAAAAATATATCCCCGCCGTAACGAAGGCCCTTGCAATCCACGGGCACGAAAGGAACACCTACCAGACGGGCCTCAAACGCGGAGTGCTTGACGGAAATAAAATCGCCGAAGCGATCCAGGGAAGCAAGAATGTCTTCTGCAGGCAGGAGATAATACGCCCCGACAGGGTAAATATCAGCCTCCTGATTGATGAAAGCGGCTCGATGGACGGCATACGCGAAGAACTTGCACGGCAGACAGCCGTCCTTATCAACGAGGCTGTAGGCAATGTCCCGAATGTGGAACTGAACATTTACGGCTACACGAACGATTACCAATACAACATTCTCTTCCCTTACAGGGAATGGGGCAAGCCTTACAACAAGGAAACCCTCGGAAGCATATCCAGTCATTCCGGCACCCCGACCGCAGAGGCCATACGCGAGAGTGTCAAGCGCATACGCGAGAAGTCAAAGACAAAGAGCGTGCTTCTCGTCATCTCGGACGGAGGGGCCAACGGCGGAGCCATAAGCGTAAGAAACGCGGTGGAGGAAGCCAAAAAGAAGAATTTCGAGATTATCGGAATCTCCATATCAAGCGGCCTACCACAGACGGAACTCAAAGCCATGTACGACCAATGGATTGACATGTCCAACATGCAGAACCTCGTAAAAGGCATATCGACAGTGGTAAAGAAAATCGTCCTGAAGACGCAGACCAGGACCTACGCCGCCTAAGAGACCGTTGGGATGAGGGCCCGGCCATACGGCCGGGCCCGACACCTCTCCCGCCTTTCAAACAGTATTCAAGAAACCCATTAACATTTTCAACCATGTCTAAATACAGATTATCCCACAGTGACAGAGAGCAACTTTTAGAGAAGGGCTACTCTGTAAATGACGTGCAGGAGATTGACTACGCCTACACGCGTACCACCTATACCCTGCACCTTGACAGCAAAAAAACCGTCGAAATCACCCGCAAGGAAGCTGAAGACATCCTCGGACATGACACCTGGCTGTCCGGACTGTCAAGGAGCACGTTCTATATCGACGCTACGCGTTATGGTGAAAGAGGCGAGAAGATCACCTTCCACTCGAAGGTGTATTCCGACAGATAGCACGCTGAAAACCCTTTACCATGACAGCGCTGCTTCTCTTTATCCTGGGCCTGCTGGTAGTCATCGACTTCCTGCCCGAAAATAATAACTGACTTTAGTTTTATAACAGAATAACACACATAACAAACATGGCACACATCAATATCATCCAAGTGAGCGGATACCCCGTCGAGAAGGAAAACTACATCGACGAAACCGACCTTTACGACTCCTTCGGCAGCGTGGATCCCCTTCTGGCCGATACGGAATACTACGGCGACCCCGTCGTGGGAGAGAAAAGGAAAAACGCGCTGGAACAGCTCAAGAAGGCAATGGAACCCTACGCCCTCGTCGACGTCAATACCGGGATCATCCAGTTCCGCGACACCAAGACAGTCAAGGAAAGCATACTGGAGAAAATCGAACAGGCGTTCCAGTCTTTCAAGAAACATTTCCAGAATGACGAGGTCAGCATGGCCGAATACCAGCTGAGACTCGACACCAGGACCATCGGAGTGCAAGACCTCTTCTACGGCTCATACTGCCAGAACTTCTCCACCGTCGCCGCCGACTACCTCGCGGGCTACACCCCGAAGACACTCTATGTCGGAGCTATACTCGACGTGAAAATCTAAAAACCGTCACACCATGAAAATGACTCCCCAGAAAGAAGAATTCCTTGCCATAGCACTCAAAATCAAATCCCTTGGATTCAGGGTGTTCATTAACGGCAAGAGCGGCTACTTCGGTTACTTCTCCGACGGTACCAACATAGGATACTTCCAGACAAGCACCTGGAGCGGCGTGGACTTCTCCACGTGCAACAGGTATATCCCCTACTCCCCGACAGGGTTGTATATCAACCCCAAAGAACAGCAGGGATATCACCTCGAAGACATTACACCGGAACTCCTGCAGAAGACCTTCGTAGATGTCCCGACAGGATACAAGCTCAAGCCCTATCA
>CAMOVV010000319.1 GCA_946627685.1 uncultured Bacteroidales bacterium | reverse complement strand
ATGGGAATTATCTTGTCAGAATTGACGCAGACGGGCTCCGGAATGAGCTGCTCGGCGCCGGCGTCGAGATATTCGATAAATTCCTTGAGACCTTCCCCGGAATAGAAGACATCGCTCCTGTACACCTTGGCGCCGGTGGGCTTGGACTCGCCGTTTTCGTCCTTGGCGAACTCGTCCACCAGCTCCCTGCGGTCGGTGAGGGTCAGGCGCACTCCCTTGTTGAGGAAGGAGAGTTCGCGAAGCCTCGCCGCGAGGGTGTCATACTTGTAAACGATGGATGCCGTGAAAATGGTGGAATCCGGGTGGAAGGTGATGATGGTTCCGGTGTCATCGCACTGGCCGACAACGTCAACTCCGGTCAGGGGCTTTCCCTTGGAATACTTCTGGACATAGATTTTCCCCTCCCTGTGGACTTCCGCCACGAGGCTGTCAGAAAGGGCGTTGACGCAGGATACTCCGACTCCGTGAAGACCTCCGGACACCTTGTAATTCTCCTTGTTGAACTTTCCGCCGGCGTGGAGGACGGTCATGACCACCTCGAGGGCGGAACGGTGCTCCTTGGGGTGCATGTCCGTCGGGATGCCTCGACCGTTATCCTTCACCCTGATGGAATTATCCTCGAGGATATCCACCTCTATATCGGTGCAGTAGCCGGCCATGGCCTCGTCAATGCCATTGTCCACGACCTCATACACCAGATGGTGCAAACCCCTCTCTCCGATGTCTCCGATATACATCGAGGGCCTCTTGCGGACAGCCTCCAGGCCTTCAAGCACCTGGATGCTGCTGGCAGAATACTGCTCCTCCGCCTTCATCATTTCTTCATTATCTATCATACTCTCGTTTTTTGCCGCAACGGCGGCACATGTTTAATCTTGCAAATATACTAAATTCCTACAAATTAAGGGTGATTCCCGCGGTTGCGCTGATGCCGCTCTCCACATAGAACGGATGCCTCTGGATATTGGCGTTCAAAAGGTTCCCGCCGGCGACCCAGAAGGAGAGCTTCCTGCTGTATCGGTAGCGCGCCATGGCCCCGAGGTCCACGTATCCGGGCACCTTCAGCCCGACGTCGCCGAAGGACTTCATGCTGCCCCTGCGGGCGGAAGCCATGTCGGCGCGGACTCCGAAGAGAACCCTTCCGTTCCAGTCATAGGAGAAATGCAGGCCGGCCTTCAGGGCGGCGGGCTCGATAACGTCCTGAATGTCAGACGCATCGATATTGGTTCCTCCGGCCACGATATCGGCTCCGAACTCATATCCCCTTGACTTCCAGAGGGCTGAAGCCTTCACGAAGAACCTGTTGTAGTCGCCGTACCCCACGGACGGCAGAAGGGCCGGCAGCACGGAGGAGCCGACGGGCGAAAGCCTGACGGCGTCCAGCAGGCCGCCCGCGATGACGGAGTATCCTGCGCCGATGTCATAGCTGAAAGAAGACTTGACGGCCCCTCTCAGCCCCAGGAAGATATTGAGCCTTTCAACGCTGTTGTCAAGAAGACAGGACCGGCCCCTTCCGAATGAAGGGTCGAACCAATGATTGTCCCCGAGAATGGAGGAATACGTGTTGACGACTCCCCTGCCGTCCACCTTGCCATAGATGGTGAGCGAGCCGGGAACGGCCTCATACTGAGCCGATACCGCCGGATAGAACACCTGGCTCTTCTTCTGGAAGTTTGCAAGGGTCTTGTCCGCGCTGTCGTCGCCTCCGACGAAGGCTTCGAGCCTCACTCCGAGGTCAGCCCTCCAGCGGTCGCCGGAAAGGACGTATTTCGGGGTCACGGCAAGAAGGCCGCCGCTGGCATCGACGGCTTTGGTATAGGACGCCACCTGCGCGTCGAGGTCGAGGATAACCCGGTGGATGCCGCCGAGGAAGGCTCCGAAGCTGGCTCCGAAGTCAATCTCGCTGCCGCCGAGGGCTTCGTCCGCGAAATATGCGGGATTCCTCGGGTCCAGTCCGTCGGAGAAGGCCCTGAAAGAGAAGCCTGCGTCGTAGGAGAATTTCTCCCTGTCCGAGCCGTTGCTCCTCAGCCTCGCCCCGAGGTCGAAGGCATTGAAATTCCTGGACGTGAGGGTGTCTTTCGTCCCTACGCCATAATACCCCGCCCCGAAGGAAAGGGTGGAGTTCCTGAAATCGTAGCCTCCGCTGATTCCGGCCCGGTTGAGCATGTCATGGCCCTTGTGGGTGTCGGGCATGGCCTGGTTGGAAGTGCCCAGGAGATGGTTCAGGTTCCCTGAAGGGGAAACCTTCCCCGCCTTGAGGGCATAGACGTCTCCGGAGGCAGAAGGCCACACGTTGCGGTATTTGCCGAAATAGGAGCCGTGGTTGAAATAGAGGCTGAGATGGAAGGGCCCCGCCATCCGGGGAGTGAACACCACCTCGGCGTCGGGATGGAGGGAATAGCCCGCCCCGAGCCGCACATACAGCGTCCTTGCGTCGGACGCACCGGCCTCGGGCTTCATGATGACAAGGTAGGGCCTGAACTCGTAGGAGCCCTTGTAGGGGTTGTCGAACACCGAGTAGTCGAAGTCCAGCTTCAGG
>CAMOVV010000318.1 GCA_946627685.1 uncultured Bacteroidales bacterium | reverse complement strand
CCGTTTGTCAGCCAGACCTACAACTTCACGAAGCAGTTGATGCTTGCGCTGAAAGCCGATGCTATTGTAGATGAGGTTGTCAAAGAGATCAAGGCGGGTAGGCATCCGGTTATCGCTCTTGAGAACACCTACGAATCCGGTCTTGATGCTTACGCCGTCGGGGATAAGATTGAGGACACTTCTTTCAGCGCGGGTCTCCTGCGCAGTCTTGGGCGCATCCTTCAGTACACCGTAACTGACCCGGACGGGAACAAGAGTCAGGAGTTCCTCACTCCGGAAGAACTTGGCCCGGAGGCCGCGAAGCAATATTACGCTCTCCAGGATGAAATCAGGGAAGCGACGAAGGGAATCTTCCTCAGCCCGCTTGACTTAATCAAGGAGAGACTGACCGGGATGGGCTATAATGTGGGCGAGGTGACTGGAAGAAAGACCCATGTGGTCATGGAAGATGACGGGTATTACCGCCGTGAGCGCGTTGCCGATGCGAAACAGGCCGTCCGTGACTTCAATAGCGGAGCATCTGACGTTATCATTATCAATAAGTCCGGATCTACCGGAATCTCCCTTCATTCTTCCGTTGCCTTTAAGGACCAACGTCCGCGGTCTATGATTATCGCCCAGCCACTCGGCGACATCAATGACTACATGCAGATGATTGGACGCATTGACCGTACCGGGCAGGTACATAGGGGCTATTACATCAACCTCTCCTTGCCGGTCCCGGCCGAACTGCGGTTCAATATGATGCTTGCATCCAAGTTGAAGTCCTTGAATGCAAACACGACAACGAGCCAAGAGAGCGACACGGGCTCTGTGGAAGCCCCCGATTTCCTCAACAAGTACGGAAGCCAGGTGGTTATTGAATACTTACGGGACAATCCTGACGTGTTCAGTAAACTTGTCGAAACTGGAATGAAACTCGGGAACAAGCAGAATGCCGTTACTACGATCTCGGAACTTGAAAATTACCGGGCTATGGACGAAGATGTCCAGAAAGTAACCGGTCGAATCGCACTCCTGCCCGTTGAGGAACAGGAGAAGTTCTATGCGGATATTTCGGAGCGGTATAACACTCTCATCAAGTATCTTGACGAGACGGGCGAGAACACCTTGAAGATTACCACCCTCCCGCTCAAGGCAAAGACCCTTGCTCGGAGAGTTGGTACGGAAGGAAAGGACCCGAACGGAAACAATCCTTTCGCGCAGAACTCCTATGTCGAAAGGGTTGATGTGGACGTGTTGAGAAAGCCCATGAAAGCCGACGAAATCCGGAAAGTGAGGGAAACTCTTACCGGAGGAAAGGAGTTCGGCGAATACCGCGATGGTCTTATTTCCCGCGTGAACGAACAGGAAAAGGCCCGTCTTGCGTCAGAGGAAGAAAGGTATAACCGCGAAAAGGAGAAGACGCAGAAGGAGATTGACAAGCAGATAGCAGCTCTTGAAGCGAAGGTCAAGAATATGGACGAAGTGACGCGGAAAGCAGAAATCAACCGCATCACTGGAAGACTTACGGCCAACCTTGAGGAGAAGCATCAGGCTAATGTGGCGAGCATTAAGAGTATGCACCGCAAGCTCCGCGAGAAGTTTGAGCAGTTCAATACTGACGATACCTACCTTATCTACGAAGAGCTTGAGGGTGGGAACCTTCTCGAAGGAGAAAATGCGTATTCTCCTGCTTTGTTCTGCGGATTCAAGACTGCGAAGGCTGGTGAGAATCTTACACCTTCTACGTCGGTCGCAGTGTTTGCCACTCTTGATGGTCGGCGCAGACTGGAAATCAAGTTTACAAGCGATGCTATCCTGGACGAAATATCCAATTTTACGAACAGGAACTATTGGGCGGCCAAAGATACGACCATAGATAATTGGGATTCCTCTATTTCCAATGCCTCACGCGAGGAAAGGTATATCCTTACGGGGAATATCCTCCAGGCGTGGGACGATGCAACAAGAGAGGGCGTTCTTCCAGGCCGTCTTGTCAGTTACACGGACGTAGACGGGAACATCCATGACGGCATTCTTATGAACCAATCGTGGCAGCCGACACAGCTCCGTTCATCCGGCGCTCCCATCAACAGCAGAACCGAACAGATACTTGGTGGCGAGGACGTAAGAAGTACGGACGGCGAGGTCGAAATTGAACATGACTGGGGCGAATATTATAGCATTTACGTTCCTAAAAGCAAGAAGGCTGGCGCAAAGTATTTCGAGAATGAAGAAATCCTTAGTCTTGTAGGAAGGCAGGGATTCCACCAATACAGAGGTCGTTTCATGGCAAGTGTTACGAGAGACAACCTCCGGAAATTATTGGATATTCTCGGCAATATGGGTGTTCGCGTGAACACCGAAGAAAATGAAAGCGCATGGGAGGAAGTCGGACAAGGAACGGCCGAACAGCAGTCCGATGACGATGGCGTCCTTTACCGCGAGGAAACCGATGAGGCTGTTATTGAACGCCTTGATTCGGAATCTACGGTCACGGCATATCGTGCCATGCAGTTCGTCCCTGATCCGGATGGGAATGTAGAATACGACCTTGGTGACG
>CAMOVV010000317.1 GCA_946627685.1 uncultured Bacteroidales bacterium | reverse complement strand
TATTGGCAGCAAGATCATTGAGGTAGGAACCGCGGGCGCAAGCGTCGCCGGCGATAATGATGCGGCCGGTCTTCTTGACGGACTCGATCACCTTGTCGTAGTTGAAGGGAACAAGGGAGCGGGCGTCGATGACCTCGGCCTCCATTCCGTATTTCTCCTTCAGCATATCCGCGGCTTCGAGGGCCTTGTAGAGGGTGGCGCCGATGGTGAGGAAGGTCACGTCCTTGCCTTCCCTCTTGATATCGGGCTCGCCGAGAGGAATCTCGTAATACTCCTTGGGCACTCCTCCCTGATGGAATTTCTCCCCGATTCCGTAAAGCCTCTGGCTTTCGAAGAAGATGACGGGGTCGGTACCCTGGAGAGCGGAGTTCATAAGTCCCTTCGCATCATAAGGAGTGGCGGGGAAGACGACCTTCAGGCCGGGAATGTGGGCGCAGAGCGAGGTGAAGTCCTGGGAGTGCTGGGCTCCGTACTTGCTTCCGACGGACACGCGCACCACGACGGGCATCTTGAGGATGTTTCCGGACATTGCCTGCCACTTGGGAAGCTGGTTGAAAATTTCATCTCCCGCGCAGGTGATGAAGTCGCAGTACATGATTTCCGGAATCACGCGGCCGCCGCACATTGCATAACCGATTGCCGTTCCGACGATTGCAGCCTCGGCAATAGGAGAATTGAAGAGCCTGTGGGGAGGAAGGGCCTCGGTGAGTCCGCGATATACGGCGAAAGCTCCGCCCCATTCGCGGTTCTCCTCGCCGTAGGCGACCAGCGAAGCGTCCTTATAGAAGCGGTCGATGATGGCCTCGAACACGGCGTCGCGGAAGTTGTAAGTCTTGAGGGCAGAGGCGGGCTTGCCGTTCTTGTCCAGCCAGAACCTCTCCTTGCCCTCTATCTGCTTGACCCTGGGGCATTCCTCCATGGGCATGTTGACGTCAGGCTTGGCGTCGCTGAGCGAATCTGCGCTGCCGTTGGAGAACATCATATCTCCAAGAAGCTCGTCCTTTCCCGCGAGGTCCATCCTCGGGGAAAGCTCAAAGTCGATGGCCAGCTTGTAGTTGGTGAAGATATTGTCCTTCACGTAGGCCTGAATCGCGTCGAGGGCGGCCTGGTCGCAGACCCCCGCCTCGATGAGCTTCTTTCCGAAAGCCACGATGCTGTCTTCCTGCTCCCATGCGGCGATTTCTTCCTTCGTCCTGTAGGAAGACTGGTCGCTGGGCGAATGGCCGCCGTAGCGGTATGTGACTATGTCAAGGAGGGCCGGGCCTTCCTTGGCCTCGAGAAGGGCCTTCTTGCGGCGCATGGCGTCGATGACGGCGAGGGGATCGTAGCCGTCCACCCTCTCGGCATGCATGTTCTCGGTGTTGAAACCGGCGCCCAGGCGGGCCTGGAACTTATATCCGGCAGTCTCGCCGTTGGGCTGGCCGCCCATGGCGTATTCGTTGTCCATAACATTGAAGAGGACGGGGAGACCTCCCTTCATGTCCCCTTCCCACATGGTCTTGAACTGGTCCATGGAGGCGAAGGTCATGCCTTCCAGCACGGGGCCGCGGGCATAGGAACCGTCGCCGAGGTTGGCGACGACGATGCCCTTCTTGCGGTTCACTTTCTTGTAGAGGGCGGCGCCCACGGCGATGGAGCCGGAACCGCCGACGATGGCGTTGTTGGGATAGATGCCGAAGGGAGTGAAGAAGGCGTGCATGCTGCCTCCGAGGCCCTTGTTGAAACCGGTGGTGCGGGCGAAAATCTCCGCCATGGCGCCGTAGAGGAGGAAATGACGGGCGAGTTCCTTGACGTATTTGCCGTCATAGCCTTTCTTCGCGACCGCGAGGGTGGCTCCGTCCCAAAATTCCTCCATTATCTTCAGAAGCTCCTCGTCGGAAAGGATTTCGATGGAACGCAGGCCTTTGGCGAGGATTTCGCCGTGGGAGCGGTGGGAGCCGAAAATGAAGTCATCCGTATCAAGGGCATAGGCCATTCCGACGGCCGCCGCCTCCTGTCCTGCCGAAAGATGGGCGGGACCGGGATTGTTGTAGGCCACTCCGTTGTATCCTCCGGTGGTCTTGACAAGGTTGAGCATTGTCTCGAACTCCCTGATGACCGCCATGTCGCGGTAGATGTGAAGGAGATCTTCCTTAGTGTAATTACCCTCCGCAAGTTCCTCTTTCACAGTCTTTTTGTACTGCATTACGGGAATGGGGGCAATCTTTATCTCATGTTCCTCGGGATAAAGGGTTTTCTTGGGATCTACGTAAATTGACTTGGGCATGATATATAAATTTTGTCTATTTAACCTGGAATGCCGCCTCCCTGAGGATTTCCGAGACGGTGGGATGGGGGAAGATAACCTCCTGAAGCTGCTCGAGGGTCATTTCAGCCTCGATGGCCATGCAGGCCGAGTGGATAATTTCGGAAGCCGGGTTGCCGAGCATGTGAACGCCGAGGACCTCGTGGTATTTCTTTCCTACGATGACCTTGCAAAGGCTGGGGTCCGTGCCCTCGTTTTCAGCCACATAGCGGCCGGCGTAGGTCATGGGGAGCTTTATCACCTCGTA
>CAMOVV010000316.1 GCA_946627685.1 uncultured Bacteroidales bacterium | reverse complement strand
AGATGTAATAAACGAATATCACCCCGACCCAGAACATCATCGAGGAGAGGGAACCGGCTTCAGATACGGGGGCTATGCCGCTGAGAATGAGGGAGGGGGAGTAAACGAACACGGCCCCGACGAGGACCAGCAGGAGGATGCTGAAAAGGAGCATGACCCTCTTGGTCCCGCTGCCGAGGTATCTTCCGACCAGGTCCGGCAGGCCGGCTCCTCTGTGGCGCACGGATATCATCCCGGAAAAGTAGTCGTGGACGGCCCCTGCGAAAATGCAGCCCAGCACTATCCAGAGATAGGAGGACGGCCCGAATTTCGCTCCCATGATGGCTCCGAAGATAGGGCCCGTGCCCGCGATGTTCAGGAACTGAATCATGAAGACCTTCCATGTGGGCATGGGTATGTAGTCCACACCGTCGGCCTTGCTTACGGCGGGGGTGGGACGTTTCTCATCGGGCCCGAAGACCCTGGTGACGAATCCTCCGTAGAATATGTACCCCAGTATCAGGGCCAGTACGCTTATAATGAACGAAATCATAAACCTGGAGACTCCAATCTGTCGTGTCTTACAAAAATAGGAAATTTATTCTGTAATCCGTCTCTTTGTTATGACCAATTTATTATGTAAATTCGCGTAAAATATGAATAACCCTAATTTTAACATGAAATCAAGAATCATTGCAGCGTTTGCCGCGGTCATTGCCCTGTCGGGAGTGTCGTCGGCGCAAGAGTGGGCTCCGGTCGGAGACAAAATCAAAACAAAGTGGGCTGAAGAGGTGACTCCGGAGAATGTCCTTCAGGAATATCCCAGGCCCCAGCTCGTCCGAAGCGATTGGATGAACCTCAACGGTCTTTGGAAGTATGCCATTACAGGCAAGGACGACCTCAGGCCGCAGAAGTCGGATGGAAAGATTCTGGTTCCTTTCTGCGTCGAATCTTCCCTTTCGGGAGTCGGCAAGACTTTCACCGCGGAAGACGCCCTCTGGTACAAGACCGTTTTCAAGGTTCCTTCCAAGTGGAGGGGCAAGAGGGTCAGGCTCAATTTCGAAGCGGTGGACTGGTCCGCTCAGGTGTGGGTGAACGGCAAGGAAGTCGGCTCGCATACCGGAGGCTACACCGCCTTCTCCTTTGACATTACCCCCTATCTTAACAAGGGAGGGGAGCAGGAGGTCGTCGTGAAGGTTCTCGACGCCACCGACAACGACATCCAGCCCCGCGGAAAGCAGGTTTCGAATCCTTCCGGCATCTGGTACACCGCCGTGTCGGGAATCTGGCAGACGGTTTGGCTTGAGGCTGTTCCCGATGCTTATATATCTGATTACAATGTGGTTTCCGATATCGCAGAGGGTTCGCTGCTCCTGGATATCGATGTTTGCGGAGCCAAGGCCGGGGACAAGGTCAAAGTCTCCGTCATCGACGGCGGGGCCGGATATGACCCCGAGAAGGGACAGGGCCCGGTCGTGGCGAATGCCAGCGCCTCCGCAGGCGAGAGCGTCAAGGTGACGATTCCCGGAGCGAAGCTCTGGAGCCCTGACAGCCCCTATCTCTACGGTCTCAAAATCACCCTCGAAAGGGGAGGAAAGGATGTTGACGCAGTCCTCGGGTACACCGCTCTCAGAAAAATTTCTGTGCTGAAGGACAGCGACGGCCGCAAGAGGATGGCCCTCAACGACAAGGCTCTCTTCCAGTTCGGTCCCCTCGACCAGGGCTGGTGGCCGGACGGCCTCTACACGGCTCCGACCGACGAGGCCCTCGAATACGATGTCATCAAGACCCGCGATTTCGGCTTCAACATGATCCGCAAGCATATCAAGGTGGAGCCTTCCCGCTGGTATTATTACTGCGACAAACACGGAATCCTCGTGTGGCAGGATATGCCTTCTTTCTGCGCCCATGACGGCAACCGCTGGGAGACGCACACCTACGACCGCGGCGAGGATGTCCGCGCCTCCGGGGCCGCAAGGGCCAATTATTTCAAGGAGTGGAAGGAGATTATCTCCCAGCTTAACAAGTTCCAGTGCATCGTGGTTTGGGTGCCCTTCAACGAGGCCTGGGCCCAGTTCGAGACGGCCAAGGCCGTGGATTTCACCCGCGAGCTGGATCCTACCAGGCTCATCAACATGGCTTCCGGCGGCAACTGGTTCACCCGCAGGAAGGAAGAGGGGATGACGAGGCAGGACACCAAGATAGGCGATATCATCGACTGCCACAATTATCCCGAGCCCTGGATGAATATCTGGGATTTCCAGATGGTGAACGTCCTTGGCGAGTATGGCGGCATCGGCCTCCCCGTTCAGGGGCACCTGTGGCAGGCAGACAGGAACTGGGGCTATGTGCAGTATAAGGACGGTGATGCCGTTCTCAAGGAATACACCGATTTCGCAGGTCAGCTCAAGGACCTTGTGAGGCTTGGCTGCGCCGCTGCGGTATATACCCAGACGACTGATGTCGAGGGAGAGGTGAACGGCCTTATGACCTACGACCGTAAGGTCATTAAGCTGGATGAGGAGAAGCTTCGCGCTGTCAATCAGGATGTCATCGCCTCGATGAAGGAGTAGGATGA
>CAMOVV010000315.1 GCA_946627685.1 uncultured Bacteroidales bacterium | reverse complement strand
GTACAAAGAAGACGTTCCTTTGTGCGACCTGACAAATGAACTAAATCCATTATTCCTCGATATCATCTTTGGAATGGCAGATTACTTATCTAACAAATAACACCATGGGATACTGTTCAAACTACTTCATCACTGTAAATACGGATGATGAGAAAAAAGCAAAAGAAATTTTCAAGGCAATAGAAGACCGCTCCGGGTACAACATAGAGAAAGACGATTCACCCGACAGTGGAATCGTCTTTGACGCCAAGTGGTATGACTCGGACGATGACCTTATGGAAGTCTCGAAAGAATTCCCCGAGACTGTCATTGAAATGGACGTCGAGGGCGAAGAAAGGGATGACAACTGGACCATCAGGGTTAAAAACGGGGAAAAAGAAATCGTGCGGGCAGTCACCGTCACTCCTCCTTTCACCAAAATCCTTATTCCGGGAGAAAGGGACAAGCAGTCCCTGACGCCCTTCGAAGCGCTCCTGGTTAAGTCTATCAACAAACTGACAGCCAACGGAGGCTTCAAGAATATAGATGTCCTCACGGAAAAGGAGAAAAACCTGTTGAAAGAACAAGCCGAGGAACTATTGATAATAGCATACCAACTATAAAAAATTTTTCCTCTCATGTGCAGAACACTTATATACAAGAGTGACGAGGGTTGCCGAAAAGGTTGCCACCCCGTAATGCGTCGATACACATACAAGGGGAAAGAGTGTGAGGAGCATTACTTCTCCGTCGACGAGCCCGGTGCGTGGTACTGGGACGAGAAGTGGAACTGTCACGTAGACGGTTGCGACTACCCCTGCGCCTCACGTGAAGAAGCCATCCGCAAAGGAGCCGACGTGCTTTATAATCCAGAGATACACGAAAGCCCTGAAATTGACATTATTTACGAAAACTGATACCTATATGTTTTATTATGAAATTGTAAGGCTGGATACCAACCAGCCCTCTGATAAGGATTCCTTCGAACAAGTGAAGAAATGGGTGAAGAGAGGATGGACAAGGAAGGCCCTTGAACACCTTGCGGAATGGGATTACGGACATGAGAACATCGACACGGCAAGGGCTAACGGAACCATACGGAACACTATCCTTGACGACCGTGAACACGGAGACCGAATCATCAAGGAACAGGACGGTTACTTCCTCTGTGAAGCCTCATGCCCCAGCGGACTCTATGAAGCTTACTACCTCGTCAGGGGAATCCTAGCCGAAGGACTACCCTATTTCACGGAAAATGAATAACAACGATAACAGACAAATGATGAAACGGGCTCCCATAAAGAGTCCGTTTCATTTTCATGTCCCAGTCGCGGCGGCTGCGCCCGGAGGAAAAATCTCCACCCGTGAAGGGTAGTATTTTTCCTCCGGTGCTCACTCGCCCGTTTTCCGTTGTATTTACCAGTTCCGTCCTTTCAAGCCCGCCTACGGTGTCGGAGACCCCGTGGCGGACTGAAAGGCTCCACAAAGGTTAATACAACTCCCTCAAACGCCATGAAAAAAGCGACCTACAACAACAAAGGGCGACAAATCATCGCCTCCGGCTGGAAACGGTTTGATAAACAGACGAACTGCATCACAACCGGGAACGCCTTCTGTAATACCCAGGTAAGCAGTTACATCCGTCCCTGGAAAGAGACGGAATGCGCTGAGCTGGCATTCCCGAAAGGACAACTCATGCAGTTCGACATGAAACCGTTTACACGGCATAACATCCCCACCCGGATCAAGGAAATACTGCTTGACAAAGAACGCCAAGAAGAAGTTATCCTTTATATATTCTTTACCATAAACAGGGAAAAACACCTTGAGCCCTTCTACTGGGTCGTCACCGACACGCAGAACAACTACATCGACGGATACCTCGTCGTTCCGACCTACTGCCATTACTTCAAACGCGGTGACGCCGCCTCGGAAATCCTTTCCTATATCACAAACGAAGATGACAAAATCATCAAAAACGACAATCAAAATGAAAGAATATTCCTATCAGTACAGTACTAGCGTAAAACGCATAGGCGAACTCGGTCCCTGCATACAAGAACCGGAAAAACTGCTGCAGTGGCTCAAAGAGAAAATCTTCAAGGAAGAGAACAGCTGGAGGGAGACCGCCGTCGCGGTCTTCACGAACAACGCAAGCCGCATCATCGGCTTCGAGACCATAAGCGTCGGGACACAGCACAAATGCAACCTTGACGTAAAAGTGATATGCCGCACGGCTATCGATATCCTCGCAGACGGCGTCATCATCGTACACAACCACCCTACAGGTGAATCTGAACCATCTTTAAACGATATAAACACCGCCAAGGAAATCAAAAAGGCGCTCAACACACTCCAAATCAAGCTCGTGGACTTCCTTATCATCGGAGATAAGGACTTGTTTTCATTCAATACAGAAAAAATATACGATTACCTATGATAACCACACTCAAGTCATTCAAGACAGTCGGCATCCAGGCTGTCCCGGTCACCGTTGAAACAGAAATCGCCACCTCAAATATCGGAATCCATCTTGTGGGCCTGGCCGATACCGCCGTGAGGGAGAGCCTCCTTAGGACGGTGA
>CAMOVV010000314.1 GCA_946627685.1 uncultured Bacteroidales bacterium | reverse complement strand
AAACCCATTGTCTATTACATCGACCCCGCTACGCCCAAACAGTGGAGGAAGTATCTTATCGCGGGAGTGAACGACTGGAACGCCGCCTTTGAAAAAGCCGGCTGGAAAAACGCCATCAGGGGCGAGGAATGGCCAGAGGACAACCCTGACATGAGCCTCGAGGACGCCAGGTTCTCGGTAATACGGTACCTTGCCTCCCCCATCGCCAACGCCTACGGGCCCAACGTGCACGATCCCCGCTCGGGAGAAATCATCGAGAGCCACGTGGGCTGGTATCACAACGTGATGACCCTTGTCCATGACTGGTACCAGATTCAGGCCGGAGCCGTCGATCCCAGGGCCCGCAACTTCAAATACGACGAGGAACTGATGGGAGACCTCATCCGTTTCGTTTCCTCACACGAGGTGGGACACACCCTCGGACTGCGCCACAACATGGGCTCCAGCAACAAAACCCCCGTGGAGAAACTCCGCGACAAGGCCTGGGTGGAAGCCAACGGCCATACAGTCAGCATCATGGACTACGCCAGGTTCAACTATGTGGCCCAGCCTGAAGACGGTATCGGCAAGGCCGGCCTGTACCCCCGCATAGGCGACTATGACAAATGGGCCATCGAGTTCGGCTACACCCCCACCTATTTCAAGACACCAAAGGAAGACCACCTCTACTGGAACAAGGTCATCATGGCCCGTCTGGCAGAGAATCCCAGGCTCTGGTTCGGCGGCGAAGGCTCCGATTCCGACCCCAGGGCCCAGAGGGAAGACCTCGGGGACGACTCCATGGACGCAAGCCGTTACGGAATCCTCAACCTCAAGCGCAGCGTCGGGGAGATTCCCGCCTGGAACGCTGAGGAAGCGGATATGTTCGCCAACGTCAAAAGAATGTACGAGGCCCTCGTGGGACAGGTCAACCGCTACTTCGGCCATGTTTCTGCAAACATCGGAGGCCGCTATGTCACCTACCACAGCATAGAGCAGACCGACGCCACCACCTACGCCCCCGTGCCCAAGGAGAAGCAGAAAAAGGCCCTCGCGTTCCTGGACGAACAGATTTTCCACAGGCCTTCATGGCTGGTCGATGTCCCCTATATCTGGGATATAACCGACTCTCCGGACACCTATCTCTACAATCTGGCCGACGCCGTGATAAGCCCCAGGAACCTTCTCAGCGCTGAAAAGCTGGGCCGTCTGGGCCAGTTCGCCTCCGCCTCCGACGCCAACTACACGCCCGAAGAATACCTCGACGACCTCTGCGGGATGATTTTCTCCGAGCTTGGCAAGGGAAGCAAAGTGGACAGCTACCGCCGCCATCTCCAGAGAAGGTACGTCTCTTCGGCGATTTCCACAATCAAGGGAGCGGAAGCTTCCGACGCAGCCAGCCTGCTCATCGCCCAGCTGACGGACATCCGGAACAGGGCGTCCAAGGCGAAATCTTCCGACAAGGCCACTTCTGCCCACTGGAAGGCCCTTGCGAGGCAGATTGAATCCGCCCTCAAGCCCTGACAGGCTCCGATGACTTGATGATAAAACCAAAGTGATGGAAGACAGAAGACCGATTGACAGACTCGCGGAGTACCTGATCAAGCTGGGTATTTTCGCCATAATAGCCACCTTGTGCTGGTATTTCAGGAGCATACTCGTGTATGTCATCCTAGCCTTTGTCGTTTCCCTCATCGGGCAGCCCGTCGTCCGGGCCATGAAGAGGATAAAAATCCGCGGGAAGGGGCTTCCGGACTGGTTCCTGGCCATCCTGACCGTGATTCTCATCATAGGAAGCCTGCTTCTTGTCGTCACCCAGGTCGTGCCGGTCGTCACCTCCATAATCAAGGACGCGTCGATTTTCAGCGACATACACAGGCCGGAAGGCAGTCTCGTGGAAGAGATAAACGGATGGGCGCTGAACCTTTTCCCCTGGCTGGGAAAGGATTTCGACGCGGTCAGGACGGTGATGGACTACCTCAAGGACGTCATGTCGGACTTCTCCATAACGGGAGTGCTCGGGTCTGTCGCCGGGATGGTGGCCGATGCCGCGGTGGGCCTGTTTTCCGTCATTTTCATTTCATTTTTCTTCATCAAGGACGGGAATCTTTTCAAAAACATCATAGCGGCCCTCACCCCGGACCCGCAGGAAGCTTCGGTGGTCGATGCCGTCGGAGACATAGAGCACCTGCTTTCGAGGTACTTCGTGGGCCTCATAATTGAAATGGCCTGCGTGGCCCTGGTGGATTTCCTCGGACTCTGGGCCATCGCGAGGATAGGCTTCGGGTATGCGCTCGGCATTGGATTCATAGCCGGCCTCCTGAACATCATCCCCTATCTGGGTCCCCTTATCGGCGAAGTCCTGGGGGTGCTGCTCTGCGTGCTGCTCAAGTACGGCGCAGGCGTCGGCCTGGACGTCAACATCTGGATGTTCGCCCTCATCGTGCTTGGAATAATGCTGACCGCCCAGCTTGTGGACAACTTCGTCCTGCAGCCTCTCATCTATTCTTCCAGCATCCAGTCCACTCCCCTGGAGATTTTCATCGTGATGCTCGTCGCCGGCCATATCGGCGGGGCTGCGGGTATGCTTG
>CAMOVV010000313.1 GCA_946627685.1 uncultured Bacteroidales bacterium | reverse complement strand
GAAGAAGAGCTTATAGCTGCCCGGCCCCGGCGCGGCCCCCTTATCATCGACACCTGGAGGAACGAGCCTTTCATCAACCGCACCCTTCTGGATATGACGGACATAGCCACTCCCCACATCGCAGGGTACTCCTTTGCGGGGAAACAAAACGGCACCGCGATGGCCGTGAGGGCAGTGGCGAGGTTCTACGGGATGGAAGCCCTGTATGAGTTCTTCCCCGCATCGGAAGTCATTGAAGAAGAGTCGGTCAAGCTGGATCTGAGGGGCAAGAAGCAGGGGGAGATTGCTTCCATCATACAGTACAATTACCCCATTTTTACCGACGATTTCCTTTTCCGGCTCGACCCCGGGAATTTCGCCCTCATCCGCTCGGAATACCAGTACAGGAAAGAGTATTATGTTGATTTCTAAAAATATATAAGGTTTATGCTAAGTCAGGAAGATATAAAGTCAATCCAGGAGCGAGGCTCTTCGGTGAAGACGGTGGAAGCCCAGATTGAAAGGTTCAGGAAGGGATTCCCTTGGATTAAGATTGTGGGTCCCGCAACTCCTGAAAGGGGAATCGGTGCCCTCTCGCAGGAAGAAGAAAAAGAGGCCCTGGACTATCTTGGAAAGGCGTCCGTCGCCGGCAAGTGCAAGTTCGTCCCTGCCTCGGGAGCCGCTTCGAGGATGTTCAAGGATATCTTTGCGGGACTTGCGCAGCTGGAGTCGGGAAAGGATGTGGAGAAGGGGTCCGCAGTCGATACCCTGGCATCCCGTATCGAAGATTTCGCCTTTTACTCACCGGAGCTTTTCGGCGGGGCTTCCGACTCGATGGAGTACAGGAAGAAAGTTGCGGCCGGAGTGCTGACGGACAAAGGATTGGGCTATGGTTCCAAACCTAAGGGCGTCCTTCTTTTCCACCGATACCCGGAGGAGGCCCGCACGGCTTTTGCCGAGCATCTCGTCGAGGCGCAGGAGTATATGCGCAACTCCGACGGCACCTGCAACCTTGTCGTCACCATATCCCCCGAGCACAGGGAACTCTTCGAAGCCGCCCTCGCTGACGTGAAGGAGAAGTTCGAGAAGCGTTACGGCGTCAGGTACAACATAACCTTCACCTTCCAGTCCAAGGCCACCGACACGGTCGCCGTAGATATGAAGGACAGGCCTTTCCGCAAGGATGACGGCTCCCTTCTTTTCCGCCCCGCCGGTCACGGCGCCCTCATCTACAATCTCAACGACGTGGCAGACGAGCTGGTGTCCATCAAGAACATAGACAATGTCGCCAACGAGAGGTTCCTTCCCGTCACCGCAAGGTACAAGAAAATTCTCATGGGCAGGGCCCTTCTCCTGAGAGACAGGATTTTCTCCTACCTCCGCGCCCTCGACGCCGAGACGGACCCCGCGGCTCCTTCCTGCCACAGGCTCTGCAACGAAATCGAGTCCTTCCTCGACCGCTCCCTGTGCACCCAGGTCCCCCTGACTTCGAGCCCCGCCGAAAGGGTAGCCCTGCTGAGGTCCAAGCTCGACCGTCCCATCCGCGTCTGCGGCATGGTGAAGAACCAGGGAGAACCCGGAGGCGGCCCCTTCATCACCCGCTCCAGGGACGGCTCGACCTCCCTCCAGATCCTGGAAGGCGTCCAGATCAGCAAGGAAGACGCCGGAGCCGTGGAATCCCTTTCCAGGGCCACCCACTTCAATCCGGTGGACCTTGTCTGCTGTCTCAACGACTATAAAGGAAAGAAGTTCGACCTCCTGAAATACGTGGATGAAGACGCCGGATTCATCAGCTCCAAGAGCTGGCAGGGCCGCGAGCTCAAGGCCCTGGAGCTTCCCGGCCTGTGGAACGGCTCCATGAGCGACTGGAACACCCAGTTCGTCGAAGTCCCCGTCGAAACCTTCAATCCCGTCAAAGTCGTTCTCGACCTTCTCCGTCCCGCCCACCAGGGATAGCGGAAGGTGAACGGAATAATAATAAACGAGTCGTTATTGTTAATTGTTATGAGTAATTTCAGATTGCTGTTGTTGGCGTTCTTCATGTCGTGTTCCGTCGGCATGTCGGCGCAGGAAGCTCCGGAGTCCGCTCCCGTCAATATGGAAGAGCCTTCGGAAGATTATCAGGTCCTTGTAAACGGAAATCCGATTTATGTGTACAAGGCCCGTGTAAGCAAGACCCCTGTAAACCAGGGCTGGCCTGGGTACCAGCGGCCGGTTGAGCAGACGGAGATCGCCGCGTTCGCGTACTTTGATTTCCACAAGGGAGACGAAATAACGGTCATTCCGAAAGAGAAAGTGGAAACCTATGTAATAAGGCCTTCGAGTTATGGGATCAAGCATGCGGTTGCCGACAATGCCATCAGTTTCAAAGTCGACAAGCCATGCCAGCTGGTGGTGGAAGTGAACGGTTTCCATAAAGCCTTGCATCTTTTCGTCAACCCGAAGGAACTGGCTAAAAAGCCCGACATCAACGATCCCAAGGTACATTATTTCGGCCCGGGCTACCACGATGCGGGAGTCATCAACGTCAAGAGCGGCGAAACAGTCTATGTGGACGAAGGGGCCGTGGTCTATGGCTGCGTTCGCGGAGTCGGAGTGGAGAACGTGACAGTTACGGGGAAG
>CAMOVV010000312.1 GCA_946627685.1 uncultured Bacteroidales bacterium | reverse complement strand
CATCTAAAGAATGCGGGCGCAGGCGTTCGGCGAGCGGAGCTTCAGGTTGGCGGGCAGGCCGTACTCCTTCACGGCCTCGTCAATCACCAGGAGGTCTTCTTCGAATTCTTTTTCAAATCCGGCTATGTCGCCCCTGTAATCGACGCCCTTGTTGAACCTTCCGGTGAATTTCGGAGCTATCGTCTGGAGGGGAATCCCTTCCTTTGCAAGCTCCCTGAGGATATAGCGGAGTTCCCCGGGAGTCTGGGCGTTGTCCACCTCGTCCATCGAGACCTCGGTGACGAAGTTGTCAGGGCCCTTCTTCTCCGCTATGTAGCGGTAGATTTTTCCGGCTTCCTTGATCGCGGGGAGGAAGCGTTCCTCCACGGAGCCACTCTTGCCGATATAGTCGGCTACGTCGATTGTGAAGAAGTCCGAGCAGTCGAGGAAACGGTCCACGTTGCCGAGGTTTATGTGGTCTGCATCAACGAAGTACTGGCCTTTGTAACCGAGGGCCCTGACCGCGGCGTCGGCCTCGTCGCGTGTGCCCTGTGGCTCGGTGCCTACGATTTGGTGCTCACGGTTGGACTTGTTCCAGACCGGTACGAAGTCCACGCCGAACTTCTCGCGGGCCTTCAGGAGGGCCCTCAGCTGGGCGGCGCCTTCATGGCAGAAGCGGTCGCCGACCCCGAAAGAGTATTTCTGTATTTTCATGGTATTGGTTTTAGTATCATGCGTTGTAGGTGCCGGCCACGGTGTCCCCGCCTTCACCCGTCCAGTTGGTGTGGAAAAATTCTCCGCGGGGGCGGTCGGTTCGTTCATAGGTGTGAGCCCCGAAATAGTCCCTCTGGGCCTGGAGGAGGTTGGCGGGAAGGACGGGGCTGCGGTAGCCGTCGTAATACTCCAGGGCGGCGCTGAGGCAGGGGACCGCTATGCCGCTGCGGACGGCCTCGCAGATGACGTTTCTCCAGCCTTCCTGGGCCTGGGAGAGTTTCTGCGTGAAATAGGGGTCGAGGAGGATGTTCGTAATGTCGGGATTCCTGTCGAAGGCCTCCTTGATCTTTCCGAGAAATACGCTGCGGATGATGCAGCCGCCCCTCCACATAAGGGCGATGCCTCCGTAGTTGAGCTTCCAGCCGTATTCCTCCGCGGCCGCCTTCATGAGGCTGTAGCCCTGGGCGTAGGAGACGACTTTCGAGGCGAAAAGAGCCCTGCGGAGGTCTTCGAGGAAGGCCTGCCTGTCGCCTTTGAAGACGCCGGGTCGGGGACCTTGGAGGATGGCTCCGGCCTGCACCCTTTCCTCTTTCCTGGCGGAAAGGCTCCTTGCGAAGACGGATTCCGCGATGAGGGTGAGGGGAACGCCGGCGTCAAGGGCCGCTTCCGCAGTCCATTTGCCCGTCCCTTTCTGCCCGGCCGTGTCGAGGATATAATCCAGGACATATTTCCCGTCTTCATCTTTTTTCGCGAGGATGTCGCGGGTGATTTCGATGAGATAGCTGTCCAGGTCTCCCTCGTTCCACCTGGCGAAGGTCTCGTGCATCTCCCCGTTGGACATGCCGAGGAGATTCTTCATTATCGAATAGCACTCGCAGATAAGCTGGATGTCACCGTATTCGATGCCGTTGTGGACCATTTTGACGAAGTGTCCGGCCCCTCCTTCACCTACCCAGTCGCAGCAGGGGCTGCCTCCGTCGACCTTCGCGCAGATTCCCTGGAAGATGGGTTTCACCCAGGGCCAGGCCTCAGGGGAGCCCCCGGGCATCATGCTCGGACCCTTGAGGGCTCCCTCCTCTCCGCCTGATACACCCGTGCCGATGTAAAGGAGGCCTTTGCTTTCCACATACTCCATTCTTCTCTTTGTGTCGGGAAAATGGGTGTTGCCTCCGTCGATGATGATGTCTCCCTTGTCCAAAAGGGGGATGAGCCTCCCGATGAAGTCATCCACGGCTTGTCCGGCCTTCACCATCAGGAACACTTTGCGGGGGGAGGCGAGAGAGGAAACGAAATCCTCGAGGCTGTGGGCTCCGTAGATGTTTTTGCCCTTTCCCCTTCCGCTGATGAAGTTTTCAACCTTCGACACGGTGCGGTTGAAAACGCTCACGCGAAAGCCTTTGCTTTCCATGTTGAGGACCAGGTTCTCGCCCATTACGGCGAGTCCGATAAGTCCGATGTCAGATTTTATCATAGGTTAAACAATGTTATCTTTTTACTCTTGCATTTCCGCTCCAGATGCTCCAGACCTGCTCCTCGTCGGCCGGCTGGCAGTAGTCGGTGAGCATCGTGACGGCGAGCGCCCCGGCGGCCCAGCCGAATTGAATCCATTTTTCCTCGTCCCAGCCCTTCAGGATGGAATAGAGCATTCCTCCGACGAAGCCGTCCCCTCCGCCGATGCGGTCGAGCACCCGGATGGGACGGGGCTCCGCGACGTGCCACTGCCCTCCGGCGAGCATTATGGCTCCCCAGCGGTGCTCCCCGGCGCTCACAACCTCCCTGAGTGTGGTTGCAAACACCTGGGCGTGAGGATATTCGGCCTTGACCGCCTCAATCATCTCCTTGAAACCTTCAATCTTCGAGTCGATGTCCTTTCCCCCGGTTTCGGGGCCCTTGATTCCGAGGCAGAGCTGGAAG
>CAMOVV010000311.1 GCA_946627685.1 uncultured Bacteroidales bacterium | reverse complement strand
ACGTCTTCCACCCTTTCCTTGCAGGCGGCGACCACCCTCCCCATAGGGCTTATGAGCTGGGAATGACCGGGATAACGGTTCCCCGGGTCTGTCCCCACCCTGTTCACGGCAGCCACGAAACACTGGTTCTCGATGGCCCGGGCCTTCAACAGGGCGTCCCATGCTCCGACACGGGCCTCAGGCCAGCTGGCCACATAGAGCGCGAGGTCATAGTCAGCCCGCCCGTCCTGGAGAATGCGGTTGCGTGAGAAAACGGGGAAACGGAGGTCATAGCACACCTGAAGAAGAATCCTTATCCCCCTCCACGGCACGACGACCCTCTCCTGGCCGGCCGTATAACGTAGATGCTCCCCGCTGTAGGTGAAAAGGTGGCGCTTGTCGTAGAAGGAGACCTCCCCATTCGGAGTCACGAAATAAAACCTGTTGCGGAAAGTATCTGTCAGAGAGTCTTTTATCGCGACGCTCCCGGCGACTGCCGCATCCTTTGCCGCGGCTATCTCTTTCATGGCGGCAAGGGAAAACTCCCCGTCCGTTTCCACCCCATCGGAAGGGTCGGTCACGAAACCGGTGGAAAACATCTCCGGAAGGACTATCAGGTCGGTATCCTCCACCCCGAGGCACAACTCCCTCATTCTCGAGATATTGGCCTGCACATTCTGCCATACTGGGTCTGCCTGGACCAGGGCTGTCCTGAATTTATCCATGATAGAAAACATTTACGCGAAGATAAAAAAATATTATATTTGTATGAATGGGTTCAAGACTGTTTTGAAATGAAAAGGAAAAAACTCGTGGTCCTCTCCGGAGCCGGAATCAGCGTCGAGAGCGGCATCGCCCCCTTCCGGGGAGCCGGAGGACTCTGGAACAACAATGAAATGGCGAAGCTGGCTACGGCCGAGGCCTGGCAGGAGCAGCCGGGGAGGGTGCTGGAGTTCTTCAACCAGCGGCGCAGGCAGCTGGAAGACGTCCGTCCGAACGGAGCCCACCTGCTTCTGGCAAGGATGGAAAGGGATTTCGACGTTGTCATCGTGACCCAGAACATCGACAACCTCCACGAAAGGGCCGGAAGCTCGAACATAATCCACCTGCACGGGGAGCTCACCAAGGTCAGGCCTGAAGCCTCTTTCACCGAGGCGGACAATTTCAGCGAAGAAGAGGTAACTGACATCGGTTACGGCGAGGTACGTCTCGGGGAGAAGGGAGGGAAAAGCCGCTCCCAGCTCCGTCCGCACGTGGTCTTCTTCGGAGAGGCCGTCCCGAACATAGTGAAGGCCGCGGAAGAAGTCTCCACAGCCGACATCCTCCTCATCGTGGGGACGTCCCTCGTGGTGTACCCTGCAGCCGGACTGTACGCCTACGCTCCGGAGCGATGCGAGATTTTCGTCATAGACCCGACCAGGCCCCAGATGCAGTTCCCCCGTCAGGTCCGTTTCATAGAAGAAACGGCGACAAAGGGGATGGAGATATTCGCAAAAGCAATCGGATTTATAGAAGATTAATAAATAAAGCACATGAAAATCAAAACTTTACTCACAGCCACAGCAGTACTGGCAATCATAGTTTCCTGCGGAAGCCGCGGCGGCGGGAAGTCCCCAAAGGCCCGGACGGCCCCCGAGGAAGGGACCTGCCTTGACGCAGTCAGCGAATACCTTACCGGCACCATAGCCAAGGGATACTCCCCCGCTAAAGAAAGTATCTCATACTGGAGCTACTGCGAAGTGGACGACAGCGACAAAAATGACATCCGGGTCTGGGGAGACTTCCACGTCGAAAATTACGACATCGTGGGAGACACCCTTATGTTCGTCTCCGGCGGGAACCATCCCGGAGAGATGCACCTGAAGCAGGACACTGAAGGGAAATTCACCGTCACGGGATTCGACCCCGTAGCGGACGGCAGCAATTTCCTTCCCTCGGCCAAGAAGATTTTCGGGGACAGGTTCGACGCTTTCCAGGCATCGAATTCCGACCATATCCGGAGGGAGGAAGTCCGTAAAGGCGCCATCGCCAACTATGTATCGAAACGCGGGCTCCCCGTGAAAGTGTACAAGGACTACGGCTGGCCCGCAGTGGAGATTCCGAGGGGAAAATAAAGGCTCAAGGCTTCTGAATCAATGAAATACGAGACGATACTTTTCGACCTGGACGGCACCCTTCTTGACACTATAGACGACCTCGGGACGGCGGTGAACCACGCCCTTTCCCTTCGCGGCCTGCCCCTGCACACCCTCCAGGAATACAGGTTCATGGTGGGAGGAGGGATAAGGAACCTCAACTGGAGGGCCCTGCCGGAGGGCCTGAGGGATGATGAAACCTATCTGGAAAGCTGCCTTGCGGATTTTCTTGAATACTACATCTCGCATATAGACGTACACCCCCGCCCCTATCCGGGAATGCAGGACCTTCTTGGACTCCTTGTCTCCAAAGGGGTGAGCATCGCGGTGACTTCCAACAAGTTCCAGGAAGGGACAGAAAAGCTGACACGGAAGTTCTTCCCCTCGGTTCCCTTTGCCGCAATTCTCGGAAACCGTCCCGGAGCCCCGCTGAAGCCGGACCCAGCGATAGTCTCCGAAGTCCTTTCCCTGACCGGTTCGCCCAAAGGGAAGGCCGCC
>CAMOVV010000310.1 GCA_946627685.1 uncultured Bacteroidales bacterium | reverse complement strand
GTCGCCTTGCTCATGAGACTCACGAGCGAATCCCTGAGGGCATCGGACTCCACGGCAGTGATGAGCTTGCACATCCTGATACCCCTGGACTTATAATAAAGCGACAGGAAATCCTTGAAAATGAGCCTGAGAGCCCCTTCCCGCCCGTTGCGGATGACAAGACGGAGGAACTTCTCCAGAGCGGGCGGCAAGGCTTCTCCTCCGAGAGCCGCGCCCAACAGGGACACCTTTCCGTCCGCGTCCAAGGCCACCGGATCTTCAATCGAACGGCGCAGCCGGGGGACCTCCGTCAGGGCCTGTATAAGCGCAGGCATCACGGAGGCGATGGCCTCGGTGCATCCGCCCTCTTCGCAATACTCGAAAAGGGCCTTGGCGTAGCGGGTCGATATGATTCCGGTATTCATGCCAGTTCCTTAATTCCTGAGGCCGGATGAAGAGATTTCCCCCGCCAGCTTCTCGGCGAGACGAATCTGTTGTTCCTGGGAAGAAAGCCTCTCGCGGACGACCTTTTCGGCCACTTCCACCGAGAGCTCCGCCACGCTGCGACGGATGTCCCGAAGGGCGCTCTGCTTCTCAGCCTCAATTTCCGTCCTGGCCTTGGAGATAATCATCGAAGCCTGCTCCCGGGCCTCTTCCCTGGCCTGGGCAAGGATTTTCTCCCTTGTGTCGGAGGCTTCCTTCAACATTTGCTCCTGTTCTTTTCTGGTCTTTTCAATGAGGGCCGCCTGCTCCTCGGAGAGGGCGGAGAGCTTTTCCTGAGCCTCGCGGGCAAGGCGCAGGGAGGTGTCTATATGCTCGCTCCTTTTCTCCACCATCCTGGTAATCACGGGGAAACCGTATTTTGCCAGGATGAGGAAAACTATCCCGAAGATGATGACCATCCAGACCAGAAGGCCTGTGTCCGGCGTGACAAGAAACATTTTCCCGAGGTTTTACTTGACGACTACGGCCAGCAGGCAGACGATGATGGCGAACAGGGCGGCGCCCTCTATCATACCGGCCACGATAATCATGCTGGAACGGATGTCTCCGGAAGACTCGGGCTGGCGGGCGATGGCCTCCATGGAAGAGGAGCCGATTTTGCCGATTCCATATCCTGCCGCAAAGGCTGCAAGGGCGGCGCCGATGGCTGCTCCGACTTTGCCCATGGCCGCTCCGGCGACCGCCTGAAGAATGATAACTGATAACATAGTTCTATGATTTTTAATTGTTTATGATTTCTGTCTGGCTAATCCTATATAAATGGATGAAAGCATGGTGAACACATAGGCCTGGATGAAGGAAATCAGCATTTCCAGGCAGTCGAGGAAGATGCCGAAAGCCACGGACACGAAGCCCATGGACCCTGTCAGGACCGGCCCGTACTTGGCCATGATGAAGATTATGCACACGACGCAGAGTATCTGGATGTGTCCGGCGAGCATGTTCGCGAAAAGCCTGATGGTGAGGGAAACCGGCTTCATGACGGCGCTGAAGACCTCTATGACAGGCATGATGGGCTTTAGGAAGACGGGCACGTCGGGGGCGAATATCTCCTTATAGTAATGCTTTGTCCCCGTGGCATTTACAATAACAAAAGTAAACAGCGCAAGCACGAGGGTGCAGGCGATGTTTCCGGTGAGGTTGGCTCCGCCGGGGAAAAACGGAATGATGCCGAGGAAGTTGTTCAGGAGGATGAACAGGAAGGCCATGATCAGGTAGGGAGAATACCGCCGGTAATCTTCTCCTATGTTCTGCCGCGCCATGTCGTGAATCATCATGACCAGGGGTTCCATGAAGGCGGCTATGCCCGTGGGGGCCTCCTTCAACGAGTCGTGACGGCGGTACCACCTGGCGGTCAGGAGGATGACGACAAGGAGCAGGAGGCTGCTCATCATAAGGGAAAGCACATTCTTGGTGACGGAAAGGTCCAGAGGACGGTACTCGCTCCCGTCCGGAGCCCTCTGAACCACCTTCCCCTCATGCGGGGACCCGTCAGGAGCGATGCTGAAGCCAAGGTATCCGCCCTCCTCCAGCCTTTTGGAACTGAACACGTGCCATCCGGTATATTTCGACCTCACTATCACAGGCAGGAACAGCTCCACCTTCCTTCCGCGTCCAAGGTCCATGATATGCCACTCATATCCGTCCCCCACATGGCCGAAGATGATGCCGGGAAGGTCAATGTCCTCCTCCGCGGCGTCCGCCGGCCCGGATTGCGCCTGTCCGGACGAACCGTCGGCGTGGCCGGCAGGCGGATTCACCGCCGCGGCGAAGAAAACCACGGACAGCGCAAAAAAGAATATGAGAATGGCCCTTTTCATTCCTCCACGCAGGCAACCACGTTATTGTCAAACACTTCCACAAACCCGGAACTGATTCTGAGAGAGTTTTCCTTCCCCTGCCGCCGCCACCTTATCTCCCCCTCTGTCAGGGAAGAGACCAGCGGTGCATGGTTCCAAAGCACTTCGAAGGCTCCGGCCGCCCCCGGAAGGAAGACGCACTCCACCTCCTCCTTCACCAGAGTTTTCTCCGGCGAAAGGACTTCAAGGAATATGCTCTTTTTCAATTCCATAAACTACTTCGCCTCTCCCCATGCCCTGGCAAGCATCGCCTCTCCCTTGGCAATCGCGTCCTCG
>CAMOVV010000309.1 GCA_946627685.1 uncultured Bacteroidales bacterium | reverse complement strand
GTCCTGCTTCCTGATGAACGGCTTCTGATGCCTCTTTTGAGAGCGCTTCCCGAGTCGGTAGGCAAGGTGAACGTAACCATGGGATATCCTCTTACGGAGAGTGCCGTGTATTCGCTTATGCGCTCAGTTGGACTCCTTCAGATAACAGCCAGAAGCGTTGACGGTACCAACTATTTCCACCATAAGGCCGTCGAGAGCATTATTACCTCTGGCATCTTCTCCAAGGCTATCACGACGCATACTGGACGCGAGGCCGTCACTCGCTTCTATAACGAGGCAAAGCAGTATGTCCCGGAGAATGAGCTTCGTGGAGACACCGTCCTCGATACCGTCTTCCGTCTCGCTACGTCTTTGGACGCGGCCATTGACGAGAATAAAATGGCCGAGATGAACCGGAGCCTCTGCGCTTACCTGAAAGAGGTTGCGGGTATTATTGGCTCGGAGAGCAACCTGAAGAACGTTGACCCTGTAGAGGCAGAGTTTCTCTCCCGGTATCGCGAGATGCTCGATATCGTGAACGTTTATGAACTCCCTGTCCGTCCGTCAACCTGGCTGCGCCTTCTGGACGGGTTTCTGAGGTCCGAGTCCCTTCCGTTCGACGGCGGAGACATGCAGGGCCTGCAGGTGATGGGCACGCTTGAAACACGAGCGATGGATTTCGAGAACATCATCATCTTGAGTGCCAACGAAGAAATGTTTCCCCGCCGCAGCGTAGACAGTTCTTTCATCCCTCCTGAGCTGCGCAAGGGTTTCGGCATGCCGACAAGCGAGTTCCAGGACGCCATGTGGTCCTATTACTTCTACCGTTTCATCCAGCGTGCAAAAAATGTCTGGATGGTGTACGACAGCCGCACTGACGGTCTCAATTCCGGAGAAGAGAGCCGTTTCATCAAGCAACTTGAATACCACTTCCGCTTCCGGCTTCACCGGATGAGCGCATCCGCGCCCGTCGGGGCTCCCGAGGATGAGCTTGAAATCGAAAAGACTCAGGCTGACATTGAGAAAATCCGCAGCGGGCACCTGTCCGCCTCCGCCCTTCAGAATTACCTTGCCTGTCAGGTGAAATTCTACTACCAGACCGTCAAGGGGCTAAAAACCAGGGAGGACCTCTCCGAGGGGGTTGATGCGGCCATGCTCGGTACAATTTTCCACGAGGTGATGCATGACCTTTATGACGGGAAAAAGACCGTGACGCTAGATGAGCTTAAGGCGGCCCTCTCCGACGAGAACATGCTTCGCGAGCGGATCCGCGCTAAAATCATCGAGAAGATGCGCGTGCTTGATGTTGAGGGACGCAACCTCGTTATTGAACAGGTCATTCTCGAATACGTCAAGGGTGTCCTGCGACACGATATCTCCCTGCTGGTCAAGTCCGGAAGGACGGGGTTTCGCATCATCGGCCTTGAGCGCCTGGTGATGGATACTATAGAGGGATTTCCCTTTGTAGGGTTCATCGATAGAATAGACAGCTACCTGGACGGAGAGGTACGCGTGGTGGATTACAAGACCGGGATGGTGGAAGACGAGGATGTCTATATCTCTGACTCTAACGCCGGGAGCATCGCTGGGAAAATCTTCGGCGAGTCCAACACTGCGCGCCCGAAAATCGCCCTGCAGATGTATCTCTATGACCGGCTGGCGAAGAAGAAAATCCTTCGCCCCGGCGAGGCTGTGGTCAACAGCGTCTACTCGGCTGGCAAACTCCTTACTTCTCCGTTGCCGGAGGTCCCGGAGAACGGGGCGTTCGATAATGCGGTCGAGGCGAAACTGAAAGAGACTCTGGCCGAAATAGCGGATACCTCCATTCCCTTCAAGCGCACCACTGATACGCATGTCTGTGCGATGTGTGATTTTCGTGCCATTTGCGGAAGATAATGCTGACAGACTGCTCCACGCGGGTCCGACCCTTTCTGGTGCCCGCGTGGAGCCTCTGTCATGCACAATGTTCCATCTTATGTGTCGAGTGTTATCGGTTATCTTTCTGTGAAAGGAAGGATGGCCGCGTTCGGCACCGCCCGACATAGCAGCGCAATCTCTTTTATCAAAAAAAATTTGAGACGAAAAGATTTGCATATACAAATAAATTCTATTTTTGTGTAGAAAAAATTTTACCTTTGTGAAGTAATTTAAACTCAACAAAATTGACTTATTACACACAACTCAATAATTTTAAATTTATTATCTATGGACAAGAAGAAGTTTGCCGAACTCGTTTCTGTGATTAGTGTCGCCTCTGCGGCCCTTGCCGATGCACGTAACAATGCCCGCCGCGCCCTGCGTGAATGCCTTTCTACGGTTGGCAAGATTGAATTCCCCGCGTCGCTTGTCGACGCCGTCGCCGGTGACCAGCTGGAAAAGCTGGCCGACAGCCTTGAAAGGATGAGCGTCAATGTGACTGCCTTCCCGGATACGTCAACCATCGAGGTCCGTGGCTTTGTCTCCGCCATCCGCTATGACAAGGATGAGGACGAGGCCTTCGTAGACATGGTGTACTACCGCGGTAACAAGCCCATGGCTGAGACCTTCCGCCTTCATGAGGTAGTAGAGCAGGAGAACCTGCTTGAGTTTGTCAGTCGTTTTTCGGAATAGCACCATCATTCCTTTCTTTTGGCGGGCCCAGC
>CAMOVV010000308.1 GCA_946627685.1 uncultured Bacteroidales bacterium | reverse complement strand
GGAGGAGTTTCAGCATCCTGGGGCAGCCGCGGTGGCCGATGATGTAGTGGGTGTCTGTAAACTGAACGATCTTGAATGTTCCGTCAGGACGGAATTTGAGTTTTGGACCATAGACTTCGGGAAGGCCGGCGACCTCTTCCGCAGTGCCGGAATCCTTTCCCATAAGTGGACTTCCGGGGAGGACTGCCGCACCTGCCAGCATCCCTGACTTTGCCAGAAAGTCGCGTCTGGACATGTTGTTGCTCATGGTGATTATTTTTAAATCAATTAATTATCGATGTATATCTTATTTATCCATGTAAATCTGTCCCTCGGTTTTTCCAAGGGGGTATGAGATGCTGTCAAAACTTACGTTTTCCGTGTCGGAAAGAACGAAGGCCGGCCGGAAATCATCTTCTTTCAGCTTCAGGTTGACGTTTCGGAAACGGATTCCTTCCGCATGCCTTACGAAGAAGCCGTATGCCGGCAGTTCACCGAACATGTCATAGTCGGGATAGTGGTTCTCAAATTCAGGAACGCGGGCGATATCCCAGGTGGGAATGTACCTGAGTCCTTTGGATGCCCCTCCCGGATATACGAGGATTACGTCCTCGATATTCACGTTCCTTACCTTGTGGCCGGGAATACCGGTGATGCTGGACGGAATGGGGTTGATCATCGTGTTGGTGATGGGGCCGCGGATGTCGTATCCTCCGTCCGGACGCTCGAAGGCGGTCTCGCAGTACATCCTGCGGATGGTGATCCCGTCCACGGAGGCCGTGCGGTTGCCGTTTCTCCTTCCGAGCCGTATAAAGATGGGATTGCCTACGTTGAATGCTTCGATGTCTTCCGCGAGGATGTTCTTCAGGGAACCTCCGTCCACGGCCTCAAGTGCTATGGCCGAACGGAAAGTATTCTTGACCTTGATGCGGGCGAAATGCAGGTTCTGGAAGCATCCGTAAGACGGGGTTCCGCATTTCAGGGCGGATGCGCTGGATTCCACCGTGCAGTCATGGATGTAGATTCCGTCCGTTGTGTCGTCCGGGTCCCATGTGTTGAGGCATATGCCGTCGTCCGCCGAATTAACATGGCAGAAGGCGACTTCCATCCGTTTGCAGTCGATTATATCTATGCCGTCATTGTTCCAGTACGCCCTGTTCAGGACGTCCAGGTGGTGAAGGTTTACGTCTTCACATTTATAGAATTCAAGCGCAAAGATGCTGCTGGCGGTAAACCGGAGTCCCGAAATCTCGACATTGCTGCAATATCTCAGGGAAAGGAGAACTGGACGGTGGTTGGGCCTGTGGGAAATGTCGTCATAATCCGGACTGACAGCGATGCCCTTGTAGTGAAGGCTGTCGATATGAAGGGCCAGGGCCCGTCCCTGTCCGTTTATGACTCCGTCTCCGCTGAGCTTGACATTCCTTGCCCCGTTGGCGGTAATCAATGCAAGTTCAAGGTCGATCAGCGGTTTCCTGTGGGTGCCTCCGGGAAAGTCCTTGTCTGCATAATCGGCAGGGTTCGTGCTGCCCAGAAGTTCCGCCCCGCGTTCCAGCCGCAGTTCGACACCGGATTTGAGTTCGACAGTGCCTGTCAGATAACGGCCCGGCAGAAGGACCAGCGTACCTCCTCCCTTGTCTGAGAGGCGGTCTATGGCTTTCTGGAAGGCATCCGTATTCAATGTCACTCCGTCGCCGACAAGACGGGCCTGCTCAGACGTAATCGTCCCGGCGCCGGAAACGCGGACCGCTGCCAGCAATATCAATGATGATATGAAAAGGATTCTTTTCATCGCAGAAACAGTTGACTACCTCCAGTCGGGATTGCCCGGGCCGTCCACGAAGCTGGCGGGGTAGGTCCATTTGTCCGAAACCGTCCCCTCATGGTCGAGAATCCACGAGTCGAACTCGCGTTTGCCTTCCTTGAGATTGATGATTCTCGCCCCTATGGGGAGGTGGTTGTACACGGTGTCGGCTCCGCTCATGCGTCCGTATGAGAGAAGGATGTCGTGGTAGAGGACGGCGAAGTCATTGTCGTGGTCGTGTCCGGCGAAGGTCGCCATCACGTCTGCATTTTCCCTCATCGCCGTGAACATGCCTCCGTTGGCTTCCGAGGCGTAGATGGCTTCCCGTCTCGTGCCTTTGAAGGGAGTGTGGCTGTCGTCGGCGGCATAGCGGTATTCGGAGAGGGGGACGTGGAAGAAGGCAAGGGCGGGGACGCCGTGCCCGAGGGCGCGGGAAATCCCCTTGGCCGTGGCCGAGTACCAGTTCACCTGCTCCCGTGTCATGCAGGCGTAGCCCCTCCAGCGGCGGTAGGAGTTTTTCTCGAAATAAAGATATTTGTCTTTCAGCTTCACGTCCTGGGGAGTTCCCCCGTAGTATTGGAGGCAGTAAAGCACGGCGGCGAGGTCCTTCCCGTCATGGCTGTGGACGGGAACGGCATAGTCCATCTTGCCTGCGGACCTTGTCGGAGACATCACGTTCTGCTTGAAAGTCAGGGCCGTGTCGTAGAGAGTCTCCTGCGAGGCGTCATACTCGTGGTCGTGGTTGCCGAAGATATAGGCGAAGGGGACGCCCCTGTCCTCGAAGACCTGGAGCACGTCCTTCAAGGCTTCCGCCGCGGGCTCCGCGAACACTATGTCCCC
>CAMOVV010000307.1 GCA_946627685.1 uncultured Bacteroidales bacterium | reverse complement strand
TGACTAGGGTGAAAAGAAGGCCGAGGATGACGTTCAGCGTCACTTCGTTGGACAAGACCTTCCTTGCAACCTCATAGTTGTTCTGTCCCAGCAGGATGGAAAGGATGGTGGACGCTCCGACTCCCACGAGGGTGCCAAGGGCGGCTCCCAGGTTCATCAGGGGGGAGCAGATGGCGAGGGCGGAAATCGCGTAGGGACCCACGTCGGGTATGTGCCCGATGAAGATGCTGTCCACCATGTTGTACAAAGAAGACGCGGTCATGGCGATGATGCCAGGGACCGCGTACTGTTTCAGCAGCGTACTGATTTTCTTTACCCCCAGTTCTGTGGGGATGTTTCCGGCGGCAGCCATCGGGTGCGTCAGTCTGCCGGTTTGTCAACCAGCTCGATATCGAACCTCAGCGGGGCGTAGGCCGGAATTTTGGTGCCGCTTCCGGTGGCGGAGTAGCCGTAGCTGGACACGAACACCGCCGAGCCTTTTTCGTGGTGTTTCATGTTGAAGACGGTGTAGGCGAATCCCCTTATGAGGCCAGCCGCCGTCCTTGCCGTCGTGGGCGTTCCCGAACTGGACGACGAGGAGCCCAGGGTGAGCTTGTCCACGGAATCTCCCATCGAAACCCTCTGGGGCCCGTAGGTCTTGGAGCTGTCGTAGATGTTGTAGAGTTTGGCCGTGTCCTCGACGGTGGTGTCGAAGACCTGTCCGTTCAGAAGGCGTCCGGTGTAGTTTATGTAAACGGTTGAGTCCTTGAGGGAGAGGTCGTCGGAAGGGGGAGCGGTGCGTATGTAGTAGTAGCCGAGGAAGGAGGAATCCACCTTGGAGCCGAATTCCCTCGGGATATACCTTTCGAGGGAGTCGATCTGGTAGCGGACGATGTCCGCGGTCATTCCGAGGAGGGTGACCTTGAAGATGGCCGAGGGCTTGCAGTCTTCGGCGTTGAATTTCTTGAGGAACTGTTCTTCAGTGGGATAGTCGGAGTAGTTGTTGAGCCAGATGGGGGAGATGAATTCGCGGGTACCTCCCACCCTCATGTCTTTTATCGCGTCGTAGATGCCGGCGAAAAGCGAGCCGGAGGACAGATCCCAGGTGGCGCTGCCGTAGAAATCGGAGGGCTTGTATTTCCCGGTCTGCTTCGCGAGGCCGGCGTCAGAGGTGGCTGAAATGTTCCCTTCGAGGTCTTTCCAGGCGTAGTTGACAAAAGCGAAACGGTCCGAGACGGGGTTTATCGCCTGCCCGTCTCCCGGGGTGTCGCTTATTATGTAAATTCCTCTTCCGGCGGGGACGGCGTCAGGGTATTTGACGGCTACCCAGGCGTCGAACTCCCTTTTCGCCGCGTCCGAGGCCGTATCGACGTGCTGTTTTGCGCAGGAGCAGAAAGCCGCCGCTGCCGCCGCTATCATGAGTATTCTTGATACCTTTGTCATAGTGGTTGTTTACTTGTCGTTGTTTATGTCTTCAACCCAAATCTGTTAGGCCAGGGCTGAATGTGCATTAATCGTGCCGTTCTGTTTCGAGCCGAATCCGTATTTGGAAGTGAACAGGATGACCGACACCTCGCCCGCGTGAACCCCGACCAGTCCTTTGCGGAGCCCCTTGAGAAGGCTGTCGTCGGAGGGGGAGAGGGATACGGCCTGGAAGGATGTGCTGTCGGAAACGCTCCAGGAGACCGATTCCGCAAATTCCTTGTTGTTCGTGGCGAAGAGGTTCGCGACGGACATGGAGGAGCCCGAGACTGTGAAACCGGCGTAGTAGAGGTCCGCGCTTCCTTCCGCGGACAGGGAATCGCTTTCTTCCCCCCTGGCGAGGACCACCCTTACCGCCCCGTCGTTATAGACGGCGTATCCGTTTTCGGACGAGGCCAGGAGGGAGGAGACCAGGCTCTCGATATTCTTCTCCTGGTTTGCCGCTATGCTGGTGTCACTGTCCTTCGAGCAGGATGCGTGGCAAAGGACGGCGGCGAGCAGGAATAATGATGCTATGTAACTTGGTTTCATTGCTTTGAGAAAAATTCTCCGGTCACCCGGACTATATACTCCCCGGCATCTTCCCTCCGGGCTATGTCCTTCGGGAAATAGAGCTTCCCTCCGGCCGCCATCTCGTGTCCTCCTCCGTTGAAATACTTCATGGCGAGGGCGTTGGCCGAAATCCCGCTCTCAGACCTCACGGACACCCTGAAAAAGCCGTCGTCTTCCCTCAGGAAAATGCTCATCCTGACCTTTCCTATAGAAAGGGGAATGTTGACGAAGCCTTCGGATTCTCCTTCCCGCATGTCGAACTCTTCCATTGTCTCGCGGAAGAGAATCATGTAGGCCACTCCGTTTTCGGTGATTTTCAGGCACTTGTCGAGAAGATGCCCCATCAGCCTCACCCTGTTCTCGCGGTAGGAATGGTAGAGGTTGCGAATTATCGCATCCCTGTCCACGCCGGCGCCGAGCAGGCCTGAAGCCATGGCGAGGGTGTCGGGAAAGACGGAATTGGCAAAGTTGTTCGTGTCAGTCGTCATGCCCGTCATAAGGGCAGTGGCGGCGTGGCGGGGAAGGGCCGAGGCGTCATTGCGGATGAAGTCGGTTTCCATGAGGAGGCGGTAGAGGAGCTCGCAGGTGGAGGACACTTCCGTGTCGCTGTA
>CAMOVV010000306.1 GCA_946627685.1 uncultured Bacteroidales bacterium | reverse complement strand
AGAAAAGCATCCTTCGTTTCGGCGGCAGCCGCCCTTTTACTCGCGGCATTTCCCCTGGCCGCGCAGACCGTCACCATCAGGACCGACCGGCCCGGTCACAGAATCAGCCCCACCCTTTACAACGGGATGCTTTTCGAAGAAATCAACCACGGCATCGACGGAGGTTTCTACGCGGAGCTCCTGAGGAACGGCTCTTTCGAGAACAACAATCCCATCGAAGGCTGGGTCCTCGTGGCTCCACGCTCCTCCCGTACCGTGGACCGCGGGTACCTTTCCAGGGCGATGAATTCCCAGTCGCGCTACGAGGCCTCCATGGTCAACGACGCCCAGAGGTACTGCGCGAGATGGGAGGTGGGCTGGAACGGTGACCCGGAAACAGGAATGGCGAATACGGGATACTGGGGAATAAGGCTCGAGGACAACACCACCTACAGGGCCTCTTTCTATGCGCGCAGGGACCCGATTCTCGAAGGACACCGCAACTGCTTCGAAGGCACCTTGACTGTCTGTCTCGAAAGCAACGAGGGCGAAGTCTGGGCGGAATCGGAACCTGTTTCGCTCACCGCCGAATGGCAGAAATTCACCTTCGACCTGACCACGAAAGGGATACGCAAGCCTTCCGGGAACAACCGCTTCGTCATCTACGGACACGGCAAGGGAATTGTCCAGATAGACCTTGTCAGCCTCATGCCTCCCACCTTCAAGGACCGCCCCAACGGCTTGAGGAAGGATCTCGGAGAACTGATTGACTTCCTCCGCCCGAAAATCATCCGCTTCCCGGGAGGCTGCGACGTCGAGTCATGCACCGTAGAGCATGGATGGAACTGGAAGAAGACCATCGGGCCCGTGGACGAAAGGCCCGGGAAAGACGTCCAGCACTGGCACTACCGCAACAGCCAGCGCTTCGGCCTGGACGAAATGCTCCTGATGTGCGAGGATTTCGGAGCCGAACCGGTGTACTGCGTCAGCGCGGGAATCGACGACGGATATCTCGGGACTCCGCTCGACAAGATGCAGCCGCTGATTGACGACCTGCTCGACCTTATAGAGTATTGCAACGGAGGGACGGACACGCAGTGGGGAGCCGTGCGCGCCCGCAACGGACACCCGGCCCCATACAATCTCAAATATATCGAGGTCGGCAATGAGAACGGCTTCGGGGAAACCGACGGCGAAGGCTACAACGAGCGTTACGAACTGTTCTACAACGCTATAAAGGCCAGGTATCCGGACATGAACGTCATCATCAACGACCGTCTCGACGGAATGAAGGCCGACTTTGTGGACGAGCATTTCTTCAAGTCCTACGAGTCTTTCTTCGACGAGGTTGACAGGTATGATTCCTATGACCGCAAAGGCCCCAAAATCATGGTCGGGGAGTATTGCTGCAAGAACAACCAGAAGAACCTCGGCTGCCTGGCGTACGCCATCGCCGAGGCCGCCTTCCTCACAGGCTGCGAACGGAACTCCGACATCGTGGTCTCCACGACCTACGCAACCCTCAGCGCCAACCTCAACGCCACCAACTACGTTCCCGACCTCATCTACAACAACAGCGAAGGCTTCTTTGCCATTCCCTCCTATTACATGCAGAAGATGTTCGTGGAAAACACCGGAGACCACGTGCTTCCCTATTACGTCAAGGACTGCGGGCTGTACGTCGCCCCCTCCGTCGAGACCTCGACCGGGGATATCATCATCAAGGTCGTGAACAGGTCGGAAAAGGCCGTGGAAGCCGAACTTGCCCTTGACGGATTCCGCCGCGGGAAGGCTGCCGGCAAAGCCCTTGTCCTCACCTCGGAAGACCTCTGGGACGGAAATTCCATCGACGAGCCCCACAAGATAGTTCCCCGCGCAGAAGGGTTCTCCGCCGGACGCAGGTTCACCTACTCCTTCGCCCCCATTTCCGTAACCGTCCTCAGGATTCCCGGAAAGTAAAGCGTAATCATCTGACTTACCGACAGAAAGCAAAATCCAGCTGCCCGGAGCGGACAGCTGGATTTCATTTATCGGAATATAATCCGCTATTTGTTTACGAACATTACGGCCTCGGCGATGGAGTTGAGCTTCGTATCGACGGAGTCGGCCCTGCTGGCAAGGACGCAGGGAGCCGTGGTGCCAACCAGCATTCCGGCCTGGCGGACATTGTCGGCAAGCTTGGAATTGGTCTTCCAGAACACGTTGCCGCTCTCGATGTTGGGGAAAAGGAGGCAGTCTGCGTCTCCGGCGACGGGGCTGACAAGTTTCTTGATTGCTACCGACTCATTGTCGATGGCCACGTCAAGGGCAAGGGGTCCGTCTCCGATGCAGCCCTTAATCTGTCCCCTGTCGCACATTTTGGCGAGCTGGGCGGCCTCCACGCAGGCGGGCATGGAGTCCAGCATCTGCTCGGAAGCGGCGATGAAGGCCACCTTGGGCTTCTGGATGCCGAAACTGTGGGCGACATCGACCATGAAGTTCGTCATCTTCACTTTCTGGCGGAAATCAGGCTGGGGTATGACGGCCATGTCGCTCATGAATATGAGCTTGTGGTACTTGGGATTCTCGATGACTCCGACGTGGCTGAGAAGGCCCTTGGGAGGAAGAAGTCCGGTCTCCTTGTTGAGGATGGCGCGGAGGAACTTGTC
>CAMOVV010000305.1 GCA_946627685.1 uncultured Bacteroidales bacterium | reverse complement strand
TGCGGATTATTACATGAGGGACAAGGCCGTGTCCTGCCTCGAGGAAGGGACGGTGGTCCTTATCTCCGGAGGCACCGGGAATCCCTTCTTCACCACTGATTCCGGAGCTGCCCTGAGGGCCCTCGAAATCGGAGCCGACGCCCTTTTGAAAGGCACCCGCGTGGACGGGGTCTATACCGCAGACCCGGAAAAAGACCCTTCCGCAGTAAAATATGACGACCTCACCTTCAACAAGGCCATCGCCGACAGGCTCAAGGTCATGGACCAGACGGCTTTCGCCCTTTGCAGCGAGGGGAACATGCCTGTCATCGTGTTCGACATGAACGAAAAAGGCAACCTCCTCCGCATCCTTTCAGGTGAAAAGGTCGGCACCCTCGTGCATAAATAATTGATAAAAAATTAATAGCCATGTTATCTGACAGAGCAAAAGAAATCGTAAACGCCGCTGATGCCAAGATGCAGGACGCCGTGGCGTTTCTCGAGGAAGACCTCAAGACCTACAGGGTGGGCAAGGCCAACCCTTCCATCATGAACAACGTAATCGTGTCCTACTACGGCACGCCGACCCCCGTTCCCCAGGTGGCTTCCGTCAGCACTCCCGACGCCAAGACCATAGCCATCCAGCCCTGGGAGAAGAAGATGATACCGGCCATCGAGAAGGCCATCATGGACGCCAACATCGGGCTCACCCCCCAGAACAACGGGGAAATCATCCGCTGCGTGGTGCCCGCCCTCACCGAGGAGCGCCGCAAAGACCTCATCAAGAAGGCCCGCGCGGCCGGAGAGGACACCAAGGTTGCCATCCGCAACTTCCGCCGTGACGCCGTGGACCAGCTGAAGAAGGCCCAGAAGAACGAGGGCATGTCCGAAGACACCGAGAAGGAGGCCGAGGGCGAAGTGCAGAAGATTACCGACAAAAACGTGAAGAACGTTGATATCCTTATAGAAGAAAAGGAAAAGGACATTCTCAAGGTATAAGCAAAAAATTCATATATTTGCCTTTGGAATGGGCGGTCCGTTTCGCGGGCGGCCCATTTTTACGAAACGGACTTGACAAAAGAAGAATGAGTAAACGAGTAGCGATTCAGGGGCACCGTGGCAGTTTCCACGAGCAGGCAGCCCACAATTTCTATATCAACAATTCCGGCTTTGTCCCGGAAATCGTGGAATGTCCCAACTTCTCCTCCCTCTACGCCGCGATGGAGCAGGGGAGGGCCCTCGAAATACCCCGGGACAGCATCGACAAGGCTTCCCTCTGCTTCACCCTTCCCCATAAGCCCGGGTCCCTGGCGCACATCCTCGCCATCATGTCATTCTACGAAATCAACCTCACCAGAATACAGTCTCTTCCCATTCCCGGGAAAAAATGGCAGTATTTCTTCTACGTTGACATAAAATTCGACGGATACGACCGCTACCGCCAGGTCCTTTCCGCCATCACCCCTCTGCTTGAGGATATAAGGATACTCGGAGAGTACAAGGCGGCTTTGTAAAAGATCAGAAAGATGAATGCAGGAGTAATAGGACTCGGACTTATAGGCGGGTCCATGGCAATAGACCTTCGGAGGAGGGGATTCGCCGGTGCGGTGTACGGGTGCGACGCAAATGCCGTCAACGCAGCCGCGGCAAAGACCATCGGCCTTGTGGACGAGACCATGGACGTCGAAACCCTCGCCGCCCGCAGCGACCTCATCATAATCGCGATACCGGTGGACGCCGCCATCCCGGTGCTGAAAAAGGTACTGGATATCTTTCAGGAAAAGGGATACCGGGACAAGGTCGTCATAGACACCTGTTCCACCAAGGCGTTGATATCCGATTCGGTCGAAGGACACCCGATGAGGGGCAGGTACGTCGCCACCCATCCCATGGCCGGAACGGAATATTCCGGTCCCTGGGCCGCCCTTGCGAACCTTTTCGACGGCCGCGCCGCAATCGTCGCCGATGCGGAGAAATCCGACCCCGACGCCGTCGCCCTCGTGGAAAAACTGTACGACGCCCTCTACATGAGGCCGACCCGGATGCCTTCCGACGGTCATGACGTGCATGTGGCCTATGTGTCCCACCTCTCGCACGTGATTTCCTTCGCCCTGGCCCTCACCGTGCTGGACAAGGAGAAATCCGACAGCCACATCTTCGACCTCGCCTCCGGAGGCTTTTCCTCCACGGTCAGGCTTGCCAAGTCCAGCGCGCAGATGTGGACCCCGATTTTCCTCCAGAACAGGGAGAATGTCCTGGAAGGGGTGGATGCATATATAGAGAAGGTGGAGGAGTTCCGCGACGCGATTCGCTCGGCGGACAAGGAGAAACTGGATTCCCTGATTCGGGAAGCCAACAGGATCAAAAGGATAATAAAGTAAGTATGAGCAAGATATTGGATACCGTCCCTGTGACTGAATGGGGATTTTTCACCCTGCCGAGGCCGATGGTGATAGCCGGCCCTTGCAGCGCGGAGACTAAGGAGCAGGTCATGGAGACCGCAAAGGGCCTCAGGGCTTTGGGAATCAATGTATTCCGTGCCGGAATCTGGAAGCCTCGCACCCATCCCGGGAGCTTCGAGGGAGTGGGAACGGAAGGCCTGAAATGGCTCCAGGAGGTGAAACGCGAGACCGGGATGAAGGTCTGCACCGAGGTGGCAAGCGAGCGGCATG
>CAMOVV010000304.1 GCA_946627685.1 uncultured Bacteroidales bacterium | reverse complement strand
ATAGGTCAGCGAAAGGCCGTCCACCGTCACGTTCAGGTTGGGGAAACTCTTGAACATCGAGGCCTTGATCCCGGAGAACGAGACAGCCCCGTCGACATATTCATCGGCGAAGTGGTTGACCACCCTGGTCAGTACGGCCGGGGTGAGGACGGCCTGGAGCACTATGACGACAAGGGCCCAGAGCGACAGGAGGCCGATCAGGATCCCCCTGGCGATCCGCCTTCCCTTGCGGGGGCTTTTGGACTGGACTTTTCCTTCGTTCTCCATAGGAACAAATGTAGGCAAAAAAAGCCAAAGATATGCTTGAGGGACAAAAAAACGAGGCCGGCCACAGGGCCAGCCTCGCTACGGGTCTTTCGCAAAAGATTACTGCTCCTCCTGGAGCTGGAGATGCTGCACATAGATAGCCTTCATCTTGGCCGCTCTCTTCTTCACGGAAGGCTTCTCAAAATTCTTGCGCGCGCGGAGTTCGCGGATAGCGCCGGTCTTCTCGAACTTTCTCTTGAACTTCTTCAGAGCCCTTTCGATGTTCTCGCCTTCTTTGATGGGAACTATGATCATGATGTTTTTACCACCTCCTTTTTCTTTAGCGGGTGCAAAGATATGAAAAAAATATTAAATTTGTCAAAACAAAAATGTTATTTCGATGGACAGTCCTTTTCTCTATAATAAATATGTCACCGGCCAGCATTTCCTGGGCCGCAAGGAAGACTGTACCATCCTCGGCAACCTCCTTTCCCAGGGCGAGAACGTGGTCATCTGGGAACCGGTCGGCGCAGGGAAGAAATCCATCGTCCAGCAGGTCCTGACGAGGTTGAAAGTGGCTGGGATGAGGTTCACCGTGGCTGATGTGACTGCATTGGACGTGCGGTCCAACGAAACTTTCGTCAGAAGGCTCGGGGCTGCTGCCATACGTATGGTCGCATCGACTCCCGATGAATATGAAAGGGTCGTCCTTCAGTACCTGGGCGGTACCCATCTCGTTTTCGACAGGAAGGCTTTCGCCGACTCGGACACCATCCTCTCGACGAACTGGGACCTGGACGAGGCTGACATCAAGGCTGTCCTGAGGCTGCCTTACCTTCTCTCGGCTTCGAGACCCGACCGGATGTACATGATCGTGGAGGAGTTCCAGAACATCGACCTCACCGAAGACGGCGAGTTGGTCTTCAAGCTCATGGAGGAGGTGATGGACGAGATGCGCGCCTCCGGGATGAAGAACTTCTCCTACATATTCCTGGGATCCCAGGTCAACGCCATGGCGGACATCTTCGTGCGGCGGCATTTCTTCTACCGCAGGGTCCAGAGGCTGAAGCTCTCCAGGGTCGAGGAACGCGAAATCGTGGAACACATCATCAAGGGTTTCCTTGCCAGCGGCAAGGTCATAGACCGTGACCTCATCGCCGGAGCCTGCCGTCTGTTCAAGTGCAACTTGTTCTACATCAATCATTTCACCTCCATCTGCGACTCCCTCTCCAAGGGCTACATAATGGAACCCGTCCTCCTTGAGGCGCTCCAGACCATGCTTGCCATCTACAAGGGGCGCTTCATTTCCATGATGGGCGACCTGACTACGTTCCAGGTCAGCCTTCTCAAGGCGATAATCGACGGCTACACGAAGTTCAGCACGGCTGAAGTCATCCGGAAGTATTCCTTGAACTCGTCCGCCAACGTGCGTCGCGTCAAGGATGCGCTGATGAAGAAGGAGATAATAACTTTCACCGGGACCGACGAGCGTCCCGTCATCCTCGATCCTCTTTTCGAGTACTGGCTCAGGAACAATTACTTCAAGAAGAACTGAATATGGGAAAGAAGAAGATAGCGGTGCTCACCGGTGCCGGTGTGAGCGCCGAAAGCGGGCTTTCGACTTTCAGGGGTTCAGGCGGCCTGTGGGGTGAATATGACCCCATGGAAGTCGCTTCCATAGAAGGATGGTACCGCAACCGCAGCCTCGTCCTCGGGTTCTACAACGACCTTCGCAAGACCCTTGAGACTGCCGCTCCGAACGCTGCACACCGGGCCATAGCTGCCCTCGAGGACCGTTTCGACGTGACTGTCATCACCCAGAACGTGGACAATCTCCACGAGAGGGCAGGCAGCACCCGGGTCATCCATCTGCATGGCGAGGCCACGAAGGTCCGTCCCGAGGAGGGAGTCTATGACCGGACGTATTCCGAGGCGGAAGTAATCGACGTCGGGTATTCCCCGGTAGTCCTCGGGGACAAGGCGCCGAACGGCAGTCAGCTCCGTCCGCACATCGTGTTCTTCGGAGAAAGCGTACCGAAGATCGGCAAGGCCGTGGACGTCGTCGAGGACGCCGACCTGATGCTGATCGTAGGGACCTCCCTGCAGGTCTATCCTGCCGCCGGACTTTACGCTTATGCAAAAGCAGGGACCCCGATCTACATCATAGACCCGGAAGATGTCCCTGTCCGTGACAGCCGCATAACCCACATCCGCGAAGTCGCGACGAAGGGCATGGAGACCTTCATGGCCAAGTTCCTGAAATAGCTTGTTTTGACGAGAATGGCTTTAACCCTGCAATTCAAGGCCGCTTTCCTGGGATGTGCAGCGGTGCTCCTTCCCTTGACCGTCCCCGTCAGGGTGTCCTGGAGGCCGGGCGTGATGCAGAGGGGCCCGTGGCCGCCCGCGGCCTCG
>CAMOVV010000303.1 GCA_946627685.1 uncultured Bacteroidales bacterium | reverse complement strand
CCTGCGCCACCTCTTCCCACTGCATCGGCGAGGCCTTCCGCGCCATCCGTCACGGATATGCCGACGCCATCATCGCCGGAGGCTGCGAGAACGCGACCATTCCCCTCGGCATCGTCGGCTTCGCCAACGCGAAGGCCCTCTCCAGGGCTGAAGACCCCAAATACGCTTCCCTGCCCTTCAACCTGAACCGCAAGGGCTTCGTCATGGGAGACGGCTCCGGCATCCTCGTCCTCGAAGAATACGAGCACGCAATCGCCAGGGGAGCTACAATTTACGGTGAAATGGTCGGCTACGGCAACACCTGCGACGCCTATCATCCCACCGCCCCGAGGCCGGACGGCTCCACCCAGGCCAAGAGCATAACCATCGCCCTTGCCGAAGCCGGATTCGACGAGAAGAAGGACAACCTCTACATCAACGCCCACGGCACGGGCACCCATCTCAACGACGTAGCCGAGACGACGGCCTACAAGGTCGCCCTCGGAGACTTCGCCTACAAGGCCCACATCAGCTCCATCAAGTCCATGACCGGACACATGTTCGGAGCCGCGGGAGCCGCCGAGGCCATCGCCACCATCCTGGCCCTCCGCAACGGAATCATCCCTCCCACCATCAACCTGGACTGCCCCGATCCCGAGTGCGACCTTGACTACACCCCCAACACCGCCCTCAAGAGCGACATAACCCTCGGCATCTCCGACTCTCTCGGATTCGGCGGACACAACGCCTGCGTGGCCTTCCGCCGCTACGAGGGCTAAACCACTGTCAGCGCAATGAACAAAGACGACATCAAAAAATTCCTTCCCCACAGGGAACCGATGCTCCTCATCGAAGAGGCGGAGCTCGACGCCGACGGCGTGGCCCACGCCAGGTACACCATCAAGGAAGACGAATTCTTCACGAGGGGCCACTTCCCCGGAAATCCCCTCGTGCCCGGAGTCATCCTCTGCGAAATCATGGCCCAGAGCTGCTCCATTATCGTCAAGGACGACATCCCCGGCAACATGACCCTGTATGCCGCCCTCGACAAGGTGCGCTTCAAAAATTCGGTCAAGCCCGGTGACGTGTGCGAAGTCACGGCCCGCCTGAACGAAAGCAGGGGCGTCGGCGCCGCGAAGATGTATTTCTGCAGCGCGAAACTGGAAGTGGACGGAAAGCTCTGCTGCAAGGGCGAGCTCACCTTCGTCCTTAAGCCTCTCCCTTAAAAAACTCAATATCAGCCAGATATGAAAGATTTTACAAGAATGGTGCTGGCCGTCGTGACCGGCCTCTTTGTCATGGGAATCATCGGATTCTTCTTGTTTTTGGGATTCATAGGTTCTATGGCGGCCGCAGGCAGCGCGAAGCCCGTCCTTCCCCGTGAAGGCGTCCTGACAATCGACCTTTCGACCCTTGTCCTGTCCGACATCGGACAGCCCACCGTTCCGCTCGCTTCCCTCCAGGGCGGCCCCGTTCTTGAGAGCCTTTCCCTCAGAAACGCTGTGCAGGCCGTCGGCATGGCCGCCGCCGACCCCGCCGTGAAGCTCATCTACATTAAGCCTGACGGAGGCACCGCCACCGTCACTCAGCTCCAGGAGCTCAGGGCGGCGCTTTCGAAGTTCCGCTCCAGCGGAAAGCCCGTCATTTCCTACATTGAAAATCCCTCGACGGGAAGCTACTACCTCGCTTCCGTCGCCGACAAGGTGTTTATGACCTCCCACCCCGGAGGCTCCAACATGGTGACCGGCGTCGGCGCCCAGATGGTTTTCCTCGGAGACCTTCTCGACAAGCTCCATGTGAACGTCCAGCTCATCCGTCACGGCAAGTACAAGAGCGCGGGAGAAATGTTCACCCGCAGCGAAGCCTCGGCCGAGAACCTTGAGCAGAACCAGGTGATGGTCAATTCGATGTGGGAAAACGTGGCAGGCGAGATAGCCGCCAGCAGGGACATCACCGTGGATGACCTGAACGCCGCAATCGACGGCCTCAAGCTCAACCTTCCCGAGGACTTCCTGGCCTGCTCCCTCGTGGACGGCCTCCTCACCAAGGACGAGCTCAAGACAAAACTTGCGACCTACTGCATGGCCGACAGCTTCAAGGATGTGCATCTTTTCAGCCTCGCCAACTACGCCAAGGCGAAGGTTGTCAGCAACTTCAAGGCTAAGAACAAGATAGCCGTCCTCTATGCCGAAGGGGACATCGTGGACGGGAACGACTTCCGCCAGGTGGCGGGAGACACTTTCTCGAGGATGATTGCCTCGGTGAGGGAAGACCCCACCGTGAAGGCCGTGGTTCTCAGGGTGAACTCCCCGGGAGGAAGCGTAATCGGCTCCGACAAGATCCGCAATGAGATTGCCCTGACCCGCAAGGTGAAGCCCGTGGTGGCCTCCTACGGAGACTATGCCGCTTCTGGAGGATACTGGATATCAAGCGAATGTGACAAGATTTTCTCCAACTCCACCACCCTCACCGGCTCCATCGGAGTCTTCGGAATAGTTCCCGACTTCAGCAAGACCCTGAAAAACGTGGCCCACGTGAACATTACCCCCGTCTCCTCCAACAAACACGGGGACATGTTCTCCCTCATGAGACCCTTCGACCAGGCGGAAGCCGCCTACATGCAGGCTTCGATAGAAGATGTCTATGACAAGTTCGTCGGCATCGTCGCGCAGGGCAGGGACAAGAC
>CAMOVV010000302.1 GCA_946627685.1 uncultured Bacteroidales bacterium | reverse complement strand
TAATCAGGAAGATATGTCTTGACCTGGGAATCAGAGCAGAAAGCATCGAGATAGGTAAAGACGGCATTGCCCTCAAGATGACCCGGGTCAGTAACCTTCAGATGAAGAGGGTCAGTGTACATCGACATGACCTTTTTCCTGACCTCGTCCGCGCTCTCGGAGAGATAGATGCAGTTTCCGAGGGATTTGGACATCTTCGCCTTTCCGTCGGTGCCGGGAAGCCTCTGGCTGGCGGCGTTGGAAGGAAGGAGGATTTCGGGCTCCACGAGGGTCTCCCCATAGATGGAATTGAATTTGCGCACAATTTCAACCGTCTGCTCAATCATGGGTTTCTGGTCTCCCCCCGTGGGAACGGTTGTGGCCATAAACGCCGTGATATCAGCAGCCTGGGATATGGGATAGGTGAAAAAGCCGACCGGCATTCCCCTTTTGTTGTCGTCCTGTTCCTCGGAGCCGGAGTCGCGGTATCCCCTCATTTCCATTTCAGTCTTGACGGTGGGGTTGCGCTGCAGCCTCGCGACGGTGACAAGGTCCATGTAATAGAAAGTCAGTTCGGTAAGCTCGGGAATCTGACTCTGGATATACATCGTCGCCTTAGCGGGGTCTAGCCCGACGGCAAGATAGTCCAGGGCCACCTCGATGACATTCTGCCTGACCTTCTCAGGATTCTCCATGTTATCGGTAAGCGCCTGTGCATCAGCTATAAACACAAACATATCCTTATACTTGCCCTCATTTTGCAGGGCCACCCTGTTGCGGAGGGAACCCACAAAATGACCGATATGGAGCCTGCCGGTGGGACGGTCCCCCGTCAGAATCACTCTTTCTTCTTCCTTGATCATAAATTTTATTTTTCAGTTTTTCATTCAAATAAATTTTATCCCCTTATGAGGTTGAGGAACTCGTTGCGGGTGCGCGACGAACTGAGGAACAATCCGGAAAAAGCGGAAGTCGTCGTGATGGCGTTGGACTTCTGCACTCCCCTGATTTGCATGCAGGTATGATTGGCCTCTATCACCACCGCGACCCCGAGGGGTTTCAGGGCGTCCTGGATTGCATCCCTTATCTCCACGGTCAGCCTTTCCTGAACCTGAAGCCTCCTGGCGTAGTTTTCCACCACCCTCGCTATTTTGCTCAGTCCGGTGATGGTACCGTTCGGAATATAAGCCACATGGGCCTTCCCGATGAAAGGAAGCATGTGGTGCTCGCACATGGAATAAAGCTCGATATCCCTGACGAGGACCATCTGCTGGTACTTTTCCTCGAAAAGCGCCGACCTCACAATCTCCACCCCGGAGTGGCCGTAGCCCTGAGTGAGGAACTGCAGCGACTTGGCCACCCTCTCAGGGGTTTTCTTAAGTCCTTCCCTTTCAGGATCTTCCCCGATAAGAGCGAGGATTTCCTTCACATGAGCGGCAATCTTTTCCGTCACCCGGGCGTCGTAGATGTCATTTTTCTCGTATCCCATATCCAAACCTCAAAAAGATTGTGCAAAAATAGCCAAAAATAAATTCTCCATAATGTTTTTTTTATATATATTTGCGGCCCTGACCGGGGACGTCCCGGTAAGGATAATGGACAACTTGATAAATAGATAATTAAAACGTTAGTAAGAGATGTATTGGACCCTTGAACTCGCAGGCTCGCTGGACGATGCTCCCTGGCCCGCAACCAAAGACGAACTGATCGACTACGCAAACCGCTCCGGAGCCCCGGAAGAAGTCATCGAGAACCTCCAGGAACTCGAAGACGACGGCGAAATCTACGAATCAATCGAAGACATCTGGCCCGACTACCCCACCAAAGACGACTTCTTCTGGAATGAGGAGGAATATTGATTTGATAATCAACAGATTACAAGTATAAAACCAGGGCTTTTACCCTGGTTTTTTTTTACTACCCATTTCCTTCCCAATCATGGGAGAGTTCATTCAGCAAGAAAGAGGAGGAATAGTAATCCTGTTTAACGGAATAATAGTAACTTTGCAGTGTAACAGATTATATATGAAAAGAATTTGTTATTCGCTGATACTTTTATTGGGCATTTCTTGTGCGCCTGCCAAGGAAGTATGGGTTCATCGTTTGCCTAATTACAGTGCAGAGCCTGTCGAATTAAGCAAAGATTCAGAAGAATGTCAGATTTGTGGGCATAAGATTGTTCCAATATTATATGGTCTTCCTTCTGACACTGGGTTAAAAAGGGCAAAAAAAGGGGAGTTATTGTTAGGTGGCTGCATGCCCGGTTGGATAGAGGAAAATGGGAATGGTGAAGAAACATACATTCCCTTTCCAAAGTATGCGTGCTCTCATTGCGGACAGTTGTATTTTACAAAAGAGTAGTTTCCTGCAAGGATAGTAAGAACAGGACGCCTCATGTCAGATGGTGGCTAATAGCCTGCCCTGACTTCCCCAGACAGTCCTACGGCCTCGGAACCATCCAGCCCGATGGCGTCAGCAAGCTGGTTTTCACATTCGACAAGATTGCCCTCACCAAAGGTCAGGTCTTCCGGATCTACTTCTACGAAAACGGCGGCGCCAGGAATTTGACGATGACGCTAAACATCAACGATGTGAATATGCCAATGAGATTTTAACAAATCGCTATGAATCATGAAAGGGCTACTCAACATAGCCCTTTCACTTCGCCAACACAGTGGATTTCAACCCCGCGCTCCC
>CAMOVV010000301.1 GCA_946627685.1 uncultured Bacteroidales bacterium | reverse complement strand
GGTTGAGAAAGGACGGGTTATGTCAAACACGGTTCCTTCGCCGTAGTTCTTGTCCATCGTCCACACCAGGCCTCCCTTGAGTTTTTGCTCACCCCATTTGTAGGAGAGGACCGACTGGAGGAACGCATAAACGGGCAGGCCTTTGACCTTCAGGGTGGATTCGTAGCGTACCGGAAGGATTATGGCGTCCCACTCGCCCGGAGAGGTGGCTGCGCTGAAAACCTGCTCTGAGCCGTTAACGACATATTTCCAGCGGTTTATGGCATCTTTTTCAACAGTGAAAGAAGCATGGGTCACCCAGCTGCGGAAGGCAGAACCGTCGTCGCGCGCCCTTACGGAAAAGTCCAGGCCGCCGTCCAGCTTGTTATAAGAGGAAAAGTATGTTTCAACCGGGCCCATGGTGCCGAAGTCCAGGTTCTCGTCACTTTTCTGGTCGTCAAATGAGCCGGTGTAATCCAGGGAAGCGTTCAGGACATATTCATAGTCAGACTTCCACGTCTTCCCCAAGCGTACCGTTCCTGTCAGACGCTTGTAGTTCTGGCGGGGATTCCTGGGGTCGGCCATGGAATTAAGGTAGTTGGCGCCGACGTTCAGGGTAAGGGTCTGCCACTCGAAATCCTTTCCAAGATAGAAGAGCTTGGAACTCATATCCGCCTTGAAACGGGCCCGCAGGGCATTTCCTCCGCGTTTTCTCGTAACTTTCATAAGGCCGCTGGTGAGGTCGCCGTATTCCACAGATGCGATGCCTCTCACCACTTCCACCGATTCTATGTCCTCCGTCGGGATGGTCCTGAGGTCGGTCCCGTAATTGACAAAACTGCTCCCGAGATTGCTGTAAGCGGGGGTGGACTGCAAGTTGGCATTGTTTCCCACAGGCTTCCCGTCTATCAGCACCGCCGTCCCGAGGACAGGGGTGGCGTAGTTGTCGCTGACCGAAGCCGCGCTTCGCAAATTGACAATCTGCGGGGATGCCAGGTTGGGATCTACGGCCCTTCCGCCGGGAAGCAGTTCAAGGATATCTTTGAGGCTGGAGGGCTGAATGTGCTCGATGGCATCTTTTCCGATGACCGACGTCGCGGTGGTCCCCCTTTCCTCCTGAGCCGTGACTATCACTTCCCTAAGGGCCAGGACATCTGTCTGGAGGAGATAGACGCCGTTCTTCAAAGGCTTGGCCTTGAGGGTTTTATAACCAAGGGATGAAATGGTTATGTCCGAGGGGTCGGCGCTCTTCAGCACGAAGGCTCCGAGAGAGTCGCTGATGGCCCAGACCTTCCCCTGGGTGATTGCCGCGCCGGGAACGGGTTCTCCTGTCCGGGCATCTTTCACCGTGCCGGAGAAAGACTCCTGGGCCTGTGCGAACACACAGAAAAACAGGAGACAGAATACCGTATGAAGTTTAACTTTCACAGTCTCGGACGAACCCAGGCATCATTGTAAGAGGTGAAACCGAGGCCGGGGAAAGACTTCTCTTCCGGATATGGCCTGTCCATGGTGGCTACAAGGGAAAAATCGCCGCTCCTTAAAGCCCAGAAATGTTCTCCCTTGTCCGTCGAGGTCTTGACGGTATAGTAGAACATGTCGCCGACGACAAGAAGGTCTTCCTCGTGGGGATGGTAGAACACTTCCGTCTTCACCACTTCCCCGTCCGGACGGAGGATATGCAGCCTGTCTTCCCTGTCAACCAGGTATCCGAGGGTTGCATGGTTCTCAAACTCGGTGATGAGCATGAAATGGATGCCCAATCCGTCGGCCTGCGGGAAGTGGCGCACCTGGATGGTGTCGTTCACCTGCTTTATCTGGAAGACCTTGTCCCGGGCGTCCGTCAACAGGTAGCCTTCATCATAAGACTTTCTGTGCGAGGGCTTTCCGGCGAAAAAGCGGGCGGGATATTCAAAGCCTTCCGCCTTCAGCGCCTGGTTGAAAAGGCGGGTCTTCTCCTCCCTGAGAGTGTTGGAAGCCATTTCTATGATGTCGATGCTTCCTTTCCGGCTCACCATGGCATCTTCCGGGTCCTTCAGTTCGAGGCGCTCCGGAACACTTTCCAGAAGAAGATACACCGGCGGGAGGGTGCGGTTCAGGTCTTTCGGGTCGCAGGAGGCGATTACGGCATTGCGCTCTATCTCCTCCAGGGTGACCTTCCGGCCTTCGATACTGTCAGGCAGGGCCCCGCGGGAAGCCAGCACCGAGGCATAAAACATCGGCTGGGCCTCATCTCCGTGCACATTGCCCTTCGTGTCGATAAACTCCATGTCCCTTCCTTCGCTGCGGCTTAAAGACGTGAAATCGTGCACCGTGCAGCTATACAGGGTGAAAGGGGTGGAATAAGGTTTGAGAGTTATCAGATTATACAACCACGGCAGCACCCAGAAAAGCAGGGCCGCAATGGAAAATATAAGGAAAATCTGTCCGTATCTTTTCATAAGCATCTAATCTTGAAGCCCTTCTTTGAAACGCGCAACGCCGGCGAAAAGCAAACCGGCAGAAGCCAGCACATACAGCAGCAGCCAGGGGAAGAATCCGTTATATGCCTCCGGAACCCCGCTCAGGAAAAGAAGACGCATAAGGCCGGCCGCCACCAGCAGGATAACCACCCTCAGCCGCCATGTCGGCTCGAGGCACAGGGCCGAAGTGAAAAGATACGCCGCCCATCCGGCCAGATACCCCCCGGCCATCGTCCTGATG
>CAMOVV010000300.1 GCA_946627685.1 uncultured Bacteroidales bacterium | reverse complement strand
CGTATTTGAACACCTTCCGGAGGTAATTGTCCAAAAGCGGCCTGCAGGCTCCGTAGCGGTAACAGAGTGTCTTGCCTGAGGCTTTCTTAGGGGCCGGGGCCGATTCATCCAGGAGTTGGACAAGGAATAATGCGGTGAAGTTGAAGACATCGAACGGAGTATGCTCCATTATGCCTCCTATGGCGACGCAGAGACTGATCGCCGAAAGCAGAGGGTCTCCCTTCCGGCCTATCAAGAAAAAAAGCCATGATAGCAACGATATGGCGATGATCCCGACAACAACCCCGCCGCACAGGAAGACGTTCAGGTATGCATTGTCGATAGTAAGAGCGTATGGCGGCTTTCCGCCGAACCAGGTTGACAAGCCAAGGTGCTGCCCGAAGGGGCTCAGGCCATATTTTCCGAAAACAATGGCCGGGATAGAGAAACGGCTCCCGAATGAATCGGAACCATAGCCGGGGCCATAGTGGACCGCCAGGACTACGGACAGCAGGGAGAGGCTGGCCACCGTGTAGCCCGGGCGCCGGGGAAGAAGCGTCAGCAGGTGAAGGTAAAGCATCCCGTTTCCAAGGATCCTGGCGATGACGCGGATCTGACCGACAGCATCCGGCATGGCATCCGTCTCACAGAACCATCTGATCCTCAGCAGGGATAAGGCAAGCCCCGCATAGAACAGCCACCTACACCGTATCCATGAAATGACGTTCGACACGGTTGAAGATGATAATAGACACGAAGAGCATCACGACCATGAACACGAAGCTGTACAAGAGTCCTCCCCAGGAAAGCGATCCGTTTCCAAGTACTCCGTACTTGAAGGCCTCGAAAATCGGGGTAAGGGGGTTGAGCCTGATGGCCCAGCCATACTTCTCGCCAGCCACACTCAACGGATAGATGACAGGTGTCGCATACATGAGAAGCTGGAGTCCGAAGCCGACCAGGTGCCTAAGGTCACGATACTTGGAGGTAAGGGACGAGACTATCAGTCCCCACGACATGGCGTGGAAAGCGAGCATGAGCACCAGCACAGGGAACAGGAAGGCGGCGAAGTTGATTGACACCGGCCCACCGATAGCGGCATAGTAGATATAGACCGAGATGAACAGCAGAAGCTGGATCACCATCTTTATGAGATTCGATGTCAGGGATGCGAGCGGCACCACCAGCCTCGGGAAATAGACTTTGCCGAATATTCCCGCATTGTCGGAAAACGTGTTGCTGGAGCCATTGAAGCACGAGCTGAAATAATTCCAGAGAGTGATGCCCGAAAGATAGAAAAGCGGCTGCGGCACACCGTCTGTCGAGATTCCTGCCAAGCCACCGAACACGAACATGTACATGATGGTCGTGAATATCGGCTGGATGAAAAACCACAGCGGACCGAGAACCGTCTGCTTGTAGACAGTGACGATGTCGCGCTTGATGTACATGTACCACAAGTCGCGGTACCTCCATATGCCTTTCAGGTCGACATCCAGGAGCCGTTTCTCAGGCTTGATGACCAATGTCCATTCTTTTTCCTTCTCCATGCCTGCTTCCCCTCTGTCAAATAATCTCCCTCAAGGCGAGCACATTCTCCTCCTTCGTCGCCCAGCTTGTCACGAAACGGACCGCAATGCGGTCTTCATCAACTGGACACCAGTCTTCGAACCGGACCTTGGCATGGAGCTCAGCGGCCCTCTGCCTGGACATGATGAAGAACTGCTGGTTCGTGGGAGAGTCAATGAAAGTCCGGTAGCCCTTCTCCAGGAATATCCCTTTAAGAATCGAGGCCATCTCGTCCGCATGCCGCGCTATCCTGAAATACAGCCCGTCGGTGAACAGGGTGTCGAACTGGAGCCCCAGCATCCGTCCCTTGGCCATCAGCGCGCCATGTTGCTTTATAGTGGTGAAAAAATGTGCCGGAGCGCCGTGGGTGAACACTACAGCTTCCCCGAACAGGGCCCCGACCTTGGTGCCGCCGATGTAAAAAACATCGCAAAGAGAAGCGAACTCCTTGACGGAAATATCGTTAGACCCACTCATAAGGCCATATCCGAGCCTCGCCCCGTCGATAAACAGCGGAAGCGAGTACTTACGGCACACCGCCTGGAGAGCCCGCAGCTCCGCCTTTGTGTAAAGGGTCCCGTACTCTGTCGGGAAAGAGATGTACACCATCCCGGGGATGACCATATGCTCATAAGTGCCATCGGCATAAAATGCCTCCAGGTAAGCTTCCAGCTCGGCGGCGTCCATCTTCCCGCCATGATCAGGGAGAGTCAGCACCTTGTGACCGGTGTACTCCACAGCCCCGCTCTCATGGACTCCGATATGGCCTGTACCTACGGCCACGACGCCCTGATATTCCCTCAGAAGAGAAGCTATCACGGTGGAATTGGTCTGGGTTCCTCCAACCAGGAACCAGACATCAGCGTCGGGAACCGCAAACGCCTCCCTTATCCTGGCCTTGGCGCTCTCGCAATAGTGGTCAAGCCCGTATCCGGGAGTCTGCTCCAGGTTGGTCTCCGCCAGGCGGCGGATGATGCTCTCATGCGCTCCCTCGGTGTAATCGCTCTCGAATGAAATCATTTTGGATTCCTTAATATATCATTACGCGAATATAACTATTTTCATGATTTGAGGCGTTTTCAACATCCCCTGTTGATAACTTTTCTTTTCTCATGGGCAGGCCTTGCTTGCTCCTCTCGGA
>CAMOVV010000299.1 GCA_946627685.1 uncultured Bacteroidales bacterium | reverse complement strand
TGGGCCACGAATCCGTGGACACGACCCGCATCTACCTCCAGCGCTCCACCCTGGAGCAAAGCCGCCTCGTGGACCGCGTGGTGGACTGGTAGGGCTTAAAACGCTCTTCAGGCAAATAATCCAAGTTCTCGGGCTAAACGTGGGCTTCTTGCCCGGTTCTTCGATGATGGCGGCCAACAGTACACGTGTGCCGCCATATCAGTGCATGAAAGAATTTATTTGCTAGCTTGCTATGGAAAGGTACTCGTTTCCCAACTTCCCAATGCAACGCATAATCTCCTGCTCCCGTTGAGGAGAGGGGGTTTTAAAGCCATTGATATAGCTTCTCAGCAACGATGCGCTGAAGCCGAATTTCTGCGCGAAGCCGCTTACATTTATCTCCGGATGGGTTAGGAAGAAGTGTTGCAGGCGTGTGGGCTCGGCATCAGCATAGAGGAAACTCTCAAAACTGATGTCCTCGTCCAATTCATGCCAATGGATGCCGATGGTGCTAATTTCATATTGGGCACGCTGCTGATCCGTTGCTTTCCGAAGTTTGTTATACCACAGAAGAGACTGACGATAGGTTTCCCCATCGTCTCCCAGACCATATATCCAGTCTTTGTCGAACCAAATCTTACTTATCGTCTTCATTGTCGGTCTTGAACAGTTCGTACCAGCGGTTGATGATGATGTCCGTATTCTCGGCAATCATCCTCTCGATGCGCTTGAGGTCATTGGCCTTGATGTTATGGACATACTCTATCACAAAGCCTTCTCCGTCCCAATTGAACTTGGCGTCTCCATTATGCCCTCGCACGTGGACATGGATAGGTTCATGCTCCCGGGAGAAGAACATGAAGATGAACCCGTATTGTCTGAATAGTTCTGGCATGATGATTCCTTTATGCAAAGATAAGTAACAAAAACGATACCCGCAAGGGATGCGAGCATGAAAACATCTTTATAATAAACACGGAACCTTGCAAGCGAGCCTCCTTTTGTCCAATTTATGGATTCGGCGAAGTAGTCCCGCGCTTCGAAATCACACCCTCTCCGAACTTCGGAATGAAAGTTTTCGATTTTTGTAAAGTGTTTATATTTAATGAGTTGCAGTGTTATTATCTTCCTATAATTGGCATTATGAGAAATAACGTAGTTTTAACGCTGAAAATTAACAAATAACTGCATTATAACATGTTTCGTCGTAACAAAAAAACACGGAAGTACCATGCACCGTCTGCCCGGGTGACGCAGATGGCGCTGGAGAACAATTTCTGCGCTACCGTCCGCTTCAAGATCCAGGTGGACGAATGGGAGAACATGAACGACCCGAACAACCCGCTGAAGGGCACGGGTGACGCCGCCGAAGAGGTGTTTTATTTCGAATCCTAACCCTTGAGAGACTGAAAGTTATGAAAAGAATCTACTTCGTGATTACGGCGCTTGCTGCCGTTACACTTTCCTCCTGCGAGAGGGAGAAGGATTTCAAGGATGCGACCCCGCTGGGGAAGAACGACATTGCGTTCTCCCTTCAGAGTTACGCGACCCGTTCCGCGGACGTCATGGCGCCGCAGAAGGGGCTGACGGTCAAGTTGGACGGCGAGGTCTGCCTGGAGGAGACCATCGAGGAGATGGATTACGCCGCCCCCGCCACGAGGGGTGTCCCGGCCTATACGTTCAACGTCGGTGAGATTTACAAGACCATGGGCGTGTACGGTGATTCCGAGGGCTTCGGCGAGGCCAATTTCGAGCGGATGGACGAGAATATGGTCAACGGTGGCTGGCGCTACTGGCACAACTACGGTTCCGCCAACCCGTGGCCGGACGAGAAGACCCCGGTTGATTTCTATTTCAGCATGCCCGCCGCGGCGACCGGCGTTTCCGACCCGGACTATGCCAACCAGCAGATCACCTTCACGTTCGATTCCCCTACCAGCGGCGCAGCGCAGCAGGACCTGCTGTTCTCGCACACCGCGGTGAGCAAGGAGCAGCATGACCGCTATCTTCCGAACGGCGCCCCCGTTATGATGTACCATGCGCTCACCGGCGTGAAGTTCCGCAACGGACACACGAATGACGGCTCCACCAAGACTGTCATCAAGAGCGTCAAGTTCAAGGGCCTTTGGTCCCATGGCATCTGCACCGTCTCCCCGAATGCAGAGGGGACGAAGTCGAAGGACAAGGTGTCCTGGGAAGGCCTCGACAACGCCGCGACGTTCACCATGGACTTCAACAATCCTGCTTACGACCCCAAACTCGGTCCCGAAGAATCGACCGGTGAGGATGGTGAGACCATCACGACTTATCACCCGGAGAAAAACCCCGACGGTACGGTCAATTATGGCAGTAATGAAGGGGACGTCACCACATTCAACGGAACCTCTTGGACCGCCGCCGCCGCCGACCACAACCTGAACGACGAGGAAGGTTCCATGACCTTCTGGTTCATCCCGCAGGATATCGACGAGAACGTCACCCTGGAGGTAACCTTCGTGGTGAAGACTCCTGACACCCCGAACGGAACGGAGGTTACCCACATCATCAAGTTCGGCGAGCTGGTGACGAAGACAACCGGTGAGGGAGAGGAAGCCGTGACGACCAAGACCGAGTGGAAGGCCGGTCAGCTCCGCACCTACACCCTGAAGCCCTTCGAAGTGGACGTCGAGATCTTCGACTACATGACCGACTTGACAAAGGACAGTCTCCATGTCA
>CAMOVV010000298.1 GCA_946627685.1 uncultured Bacteroidales bacterium | reverse complement strand
GGGATGAGCGTGAGGCTCCCGTCCGGGGCGGCGATTCTGGCCCTTTCCCTGAAATCAACCAGATGCGGGGATGTGTAGAGCCCGGTTTTGAGGCCGCAGCCGGCGAGGACGGAAGTCAGCATGCTTGCCACCGAGCCCTTGCCGTTGGTGCCTGCCACGTGGATGCTCCTGAACTTTTTCGACGGTCCGCCCAGAAAGGCGTCAAACTGCTCCATGTGCTCCAGACCCGGCTTGTAGGCGTCCTTGAAGGAGGTTTTCTGCACCGAGGGGAAGCGTGTGAAAATTTCGTTTATTTTCTTTTCGTAAGCTTTCTGGCTGAAGATGTTTTTTCCGGAACTCTCTGTCATATCCTTGGTTTTCCTTGGTCCGCCCGTCTTTTTTGGGGCGGCTTTTTTGAACTGATTCCAAAAATAGTTAATTTTGGGGAGATAATTATAAGTTGAATGGAAGGAAAGGTTTCCCCGCTTTGGTCGGAATACATAATCGACGGCTCGGCCCCCTGCCTGCCTCCGGCCCAGATGCTCAAAGAGTGTCTTGCCTTCGGCGTCCCGGTCCCTTCAAGGCCGGACGGGAAGTTCGAGCCGATTGTGGACGAGGTGGTGGACCCCGCCCCTTCCTCCAATTCCTACGACCCTTCCCTGGTGATGGACTACCTGTCCAGGACTGCTGCGGGGGCGAAAAAGGGCCGCAGGGCCTTCCAGATGTTTTTCCCTGGGCCTTTCACAAGGAGCCGGATAGCCGCCGCCCTTGCCGACACGCTCTGGCTCAAGGGGCATTACCGCCTCCAGGACATCAGGCTCGATGCCCAGTGGAAGTGGAATTCCTCCCGTATCGGCAACATGGCCGCGTTCTGGAACTCCGTCGAAGCCGCCGCCGACTATATCGACAGCCTCGGCCTTTCCCTCTCCGGCTTTTCCTATGCGGGGAGTCCTGACGCCTGCCGGGTTTCGTTTACTGCCAACCTCGGGGAGCCTGCCGGAGAAGCGGCTGAAGATGAAGAAGATATCCCGGACGAGCCCACTGTCGGAGTGGTCATGGGACGGAGCCGTTCCTGCCCCTCGAAGCTGGTCCTGGACCCGGACAGCTGGATAGTTTACATTCCTTTCGATTCCTGCGACTACCGCCTCGGCGGCTCCCTTCTCGCCGAGTCTTTCGGCACGGCCGGGAGCGTTTTCCCCGAAATCCTTGATGCCGACTATTTTGTTGACTGTTATGAGGTTGTGCGGGAACTTGTCGAAGACAAGGTGATTATTTCTGGGGTTTCCGTCGGGGACGGCGGCCTTCTCACGGCCCTCAATTCGATGTGCGGCCCCAAGGTGGGCGCGAGGATTGACGTGGGTGACCTGATGAGGGCGTCCGGAGAAAAGGGAATCGTGAGGGTCCTTTTCGGCGAGGTGCCTGGAGTCATCCTGCAGATAAAGGATATAGACTATGATTATCTGGATGCCGAGCTCCTCCTCCAGGACGTGCTGTGGTTCCCTCTGGGGCACCCCCGCGCCGGCGGCTCCCTTGAAATATGCAACACATCCTCGTCCGGCATCGCCGGCATCCTCCAAAGCCTGATGAGCGTCCAGGCTCCCGAAGGCGAAGATTGATTTTATTGACCACATGATATATGCCCAAGTATGCCAATGTCCCTGAAAAAGGGGGAAGCGGATCAAATCCGAAAATATTCGTTCTCGACACCAACATCATCCTTCATGACTACAAGGCCATCAAGAAGTTCCAGGACAACGACCTGGTGATTCCGGTTGCCGTCGTGGAAGAGCTGGACAAGTTCAAGAAGGGCAATGACGCCCTCAGCTACAACGCCCGCGGCTTCATGAGGGAGATAGACAGGATTACCGAGGGGAAGAGGTTTGGAAAGAGGGGGGTGCAGATAGGCCGGAACCTCGGCTGCATAAAGGTGGAGCCGAACCATCCTTTCACCGAAGAATACAAGGACCTCTTCCACGACGACACCCAGGACCACCGCATCCTTTCCACGGCCATGTGGGTCAGGGACAACAATCCCGGCCGGTTCACGGCCCTCGTCACCAAGGATATAAACCTGAGGCTGAAGGCAAAGGCCGCCGGGATGGAGGTGCAGGATTACCTGACCGACAGGGTTGAGGAGCAGAAGGTCGAGGACAGGGAGAGGGAAGTGAGGTTCCTTGACGGCATCACCCCAGCCCAGGTCCATTCCATCCTTAACGGCCCCGAGAACTGCGTTCCCTGGAAAGGGCTTGTGGAGGCGAGGCCCCGGGCCAACCAGCTCTACAAGTTCAGGGATTCCGCCGGCGAAGTCCACTGCGCGAGGTATGACTGGGACCGCGACTGCATCGCCCTCGTGCGCGCCAGGGCTGCCTACGGCATCCGTCCCCGCAACGACGAGCAGGTCTTCGCTATGGACGCCTGCCTCAATCCGAAGATATCCCTCGTGTCCCTGACCGGAGGGGCCGGCACGGGAAAGACCCTCATAGCCATCGCGGCCGCCCTTCAGCAGGAGAAAGACTATGACCAGATTATAATCACCCGTCCCGCCGTAGTCCTTGGAAACCAGGACATCGGCTTCCTTCCCGGAGACAAGGACAGGAAGATGTCCCCCTTCATGCAGCCCATCATGGACAACGTCGGCTTCATCAAGGAGCAGTTCCGTCCTTCAAGCAAGGAGGCCCTCAGAATCGAAAGGCTGATAACTGACGGAAAAATCGTCAT
>CAMOVV010000297.1 GCA_946627685.1 uncultured Bacteroidales bacterium | reverse complement strand
GGCTATGCCGTAGCCGGCGTCTCCCATGCACATGGCGAAGAACAGCAGGAAGAAGATGGACAGGTAGGGGGTGGGGTCGAATTCGTTATAGACAGGGCGGCCGTACATGTCGGTCAGCACCTCGAACATCTTTACGAACCTGTTGTTCCTCAGCCTGATGGGAGGCTGGTCCTCCACCGTGGCCTCTTCTTTCATCGCAAAAGCGTCAAGGCCGGGAAGAGCCTTGTCAAAAGCGGGGACTTCGTCGTCGGGGACGAATCCCACGAAGACGGTCAGCTTGTCTTCGGCGGCTTTCTCTCCGGCGGCGCCGGCGAGGGCGCGGGAGAGTTCGCTCCTGACCTTGGCCAGATTGGCCTTCAGGGCGGGAAGGTCTTTCTTCCTTCCTTCGAGGGCCGTCGCATGGGCCTCCCTTTCGGCTTTCAGGGAAGCTGTCTGCGCTTCGATTTCAGAGAGATTCATTGCCGGGGCCGGCGTTTCCTTGAGGGGGAAGCCTTCATTGTCGCCCACGACTACGAACCGGATATTCTTCTTGTCGGCGGCCACTTCCTGGATGGCCCAACGCTCTTTCCATGAAGGGTCCCAGGCCTTCGGAGAGGCCTTGTAGAAATGCAGGGGAAGGCCGAGGGCGTCCAGTCTGGCCCTGTCCCAGCTTCCCCAGACCTGCACGTCGGCGGCCTTCTTCTCATTCTCGGCAATCCTGCGGTCGAGTCCTGTAAGGACGGGGTCGCGACCGGTTTCTATCCGGGAAATCTCCTCGCTCTTTTCCTGCGCCTTGCTGAAGAGGGCGGCGGTGTGTTCGTCCACGGGCACGGAAGACCTCGTGATATCCACAACCCCGCTCTCCTGGAGGTCGGAAAGGAACTTTTCCTCATCTCCGCTCAGGAGAATGAAGGAGTATTTGGTCATCCTGTCAATCATTGTCCTGCCTCCTGCTCTTCTTCGGCCGCATGGCGGCTCTTGACTATTTTCTGGGAAGCCTTGGAGAGGTTCTCCTCATCTTCCATGTATCTCTTGATCTTTCGGATAGCCTCTTTGTAGCCTGGAATCTGCACCTTTTCGTAGAGGTTCACCTTCTGGGTGGTCTTCTTGCGCTGCCAGTCCAGGATTCGGGCCTTTTCCTTGCAGACCTCCGATTCGATGCCGAGGCGGGAAAGCTCTTTGAGGATGGCCACTCCGTCGGCATACCAGGCGGGCTTGACGAAGGCGTTGAAGGGGAGAATCTCGTAGTGGATCTCCCCGAGGTCCGGGGTCTTTACTCCTGCCACCTTCACCGTCCTCAGGTCCACGTCCGTAATCCTGATGAGTCCGGGTTCGAATTCGTTCCAGAGGGCCGCGAGATAGTCGTATTTGGCGAGCGAAGCGTCCAAGTCCTTCAGAAGCTGCTCCGAACGCTCTTTCGCGCGGCGTACCTCAAGCCTCAGGGCGCTCTCCTTGTTCTGCAGGGTGGGGAGGGCGTTCAGCCTGGCTTTCAGCTGCTTGCTGATTTCGTTCAGGGAAGTCTTGTTGTATTGGAACCTTATAGCCATCGCTTATCAGCCTTTCCAGTATTTGTCAATGAGTTGCTGCTTGATGCCGGTCTCCGCCTTGGAGAAATGCTTCGAGAAAAGCTTCCATGCGGTGTCCAGCATCTCATCGATAGTGATGTTCACGTCGATTGCGAGGAGTTTCGTGGCATATTCCTCGGCGTAGGCCAGGCAGCGGCGGTCGTAGTCGGAGAGGTCGAAGCCGTTCTCCAGCTTTGTCTTGGCGTTCTGCGCGTCGGCGTAGAGGCGCACGCCTGCGTTCATCACCTGGGAATGGTCCTCGCGGGTCTTCTTGTTCTGGACGTTCTGCTTGAGTCGGGAAAGGGAACGGAAGGGGTCGATTATGACCTTCCCTGAGTCGGAATCGGTCCTGAGGAAGAGCTGTCCTTCGGTGATGTAGCCCGTGTTGTCGGGAATGGCGTGGGTGATGTCTCCGTCGTTGAGCGTGGTCACCGCTATGATGGTGATGGAGCCTCCGGAAGGGAGCTGCACCGCTTTTTCGTAAATCTTCGCGAGGTCGGAGTAGAGTGAGCCGGGCATGGAATCCTTGGAAGGAATCTGGTCCATGCGGTTGCTCACTATGGACAGGGCGTCGGCGTAGAGGGTCATGTCCGTCAGCAGGACGAGGACCTTCTGGTTCTTGTCAACCGCAAAGTACTCGGCTGCGGTTAGGGCCATGTCCGGGATGAGAAGCCTCTCTACGGTAGGGTCTTCGGTGGTGTTGACGAAGGAGATGATTTTGCCGAGGGCTCCCGCGTCTTCGAAGGAGTGGCGGAAGAAGAGGTAGTCGTCGTTGGAGAGTCCCATTCCGCCGAGGATGATTTTGTCCACGTCGGCCCTCATCGCCACGTCCGCCATCACCTGGTTGTAGGGCTGGTCGGGGTCGGCGAAGAAGGGGATCTTCTGGCCGGAGACGAGGGTGTTGTTGAGGTCGATGCCGGCGATGCCGGTAGGGATGAGCTGGGAAGGCTTGCAGCGTTTGTAGGGGTTCACGGAGGGGCCGCCGATTTCCCTGGCCTCGCCTTCCACCTCCGGACCTCCGTCGATGGGATGGCCGTAGGCGTTGAAGAAGCGTCCCGCGAGGGCGTCGCTCACCTTGAGGGTGGGAGGCTCTCCGAGGAACATGACCTGGGCGTCGGTGGGGATGCCTTCGGTGCCCGAGAATACCTGGAGGGTGA
>CAMOVV010000296.1 GCA_946627685.1 uncultured Bacteroidales bacterium | reverse complement strand
GCTACCCACTGCCCCATGACCATCATCCCCGAGATGTTCAACAAGACGGAAATCAGCGTTGACAAAATCATCAACCTCACCGTCTCCGCCATTGTCAAGAGGAAGATTCTGGGCATCAACTACGGAACCGTCGTGGTTGCGGAAGGCGTTTTCCACGACCTCGCTCCCGAGGACATCAAGGCCACGGGCGTGAACATGACCTACGACGAGCACGGGCATCCCGAACTCGGCAAAATTTCCAAGGCCGTGCTGTTCAACGACATCCTCGACAAGAAGTTCAAGGAGCTGGGAATGAAGGTCAAGACCCGTCCGATGGAAATCGGTTACGACGTCCGTTGCCAGGACCCCATCGCCTACGACCTCACCTACTGCACCGAACTTGCAATGGGAGTTTACGAACTCTACTCAAAGGGCGAGACCGGCTGCATGGTGTTCGTCGGCTCCGACGGCGAGGCCCGTCCCCTCTACCTCAAGGACCTGCAGAATTCCGAAGGAAAGATTCCTCCCCGCAGGGTTGCGATCGACGGAGGCACCGCCGCCAACTACTACGCCTACATCTGCCATTACATCACTCCGGCAGACTACGAGGCTGCGAAGAAATATCTCCCCAACCCCGAGGACTACGACTTCAAAAAGATTCTCGGTTGGTAAAAAAACCTGCGGCCCGGAAAGAAACTCCGGGCCGCAGTCTTTTTATGGGGGCTGGACTATTTGAGCGTCACGGCCTTGCCGCTGCGGGCGCTGCGGATGGCGGCATCCAGGATTCTCATCACGACAAGATTGTTTTCAAGGGCGCTGAGGTCGTTGGGGCCGACGGTGATTTCGCCCCTCACCGCAGCCTTGAGATAGCGGAAAGAATTGTCGTACGGGGCTTCAAGTGCCGGGGCGGAAAATTCGGGCACGTTTTCCTTTCCGCTGCGGCCGCTCACCTTCTCGGGGTTCCTCTGGTAAAGGAAGCCGCCGAGGCCGTACACATACATGTCCTTGCGTCCCGTGGGCCAGCACCAGGAGGCTCCGATGTTGACCGTAACATCCTTGTATGAAAGCATGATTTCCGCGTCGTCGTCCACCTTGGGATACACCTGGGGCTTGTTCTGGCGAAGAACGGCGAACACCTTTTCGGGGGCCTGCCCGCCGAGAAGCCAGGTGGCGAGATTGGCCCCGTAGCAGCCGAAATCGATGACGGCCCCGCCGCCGTTCTGCACGGGGTCCGTGAGCCAGTCGAGGAACTTCTGGCTGCAGCCTATTTCCCTGGGGCCTTCATGGCCGTCGTAAACGTCGATTCTCACGAGTTTTCCAAGGTTCCCCTCCTCCACCTGCCTCTTTACATAGGCGTTGCTGGCATACCAGGTCGTCTCATAGTTCGTCAGAAGAAGGATGCCGTGTTTCCGGGCCAGTTCCGCCATCCTCCGGGCATCCTTGAGGGTGGCCCCGAGAGGTTTCTCCACCATTACGTGGATTCCGCGGGGCGCGCAGGCCTCCACCACGGCCAGATGGTCCTTGATGGAACCGTAGGCGACGACGGCCTCCGGAGAGGTTTTGTCAAGCATTTCGCCCAAATCGGAGTAAAACTTCTCCTGGGGAAGCATCCTCGAAAGGGAGTTTTTGTGAATATACCGGGCATCGGCCTCCCAGACGCCCACGACCTCGACATCGCCTCCCCTGAGGGCGGAAACGACGCCTCCGAGATGGTCATGGGTCACTCCGGCCACACCGACGCGCAGCGGCTGGGCCGAAAGGACGGGACAAAGGAGGGAAAGGAAAATGAAAATAATTGATTTTCTCATATTTACATTAAAATAAGTCAGGATCTTCTTTTTTACGGCCGAAACTAAGCCTCAGGCCTCCAACGAGGAACCCCTGTTCGCCCGCCCCCATTTCGACGAAAGCCCTGAAGGGAGCCGGGCCGACTTCAAGGCCGAGGAGCGAGGCCTGGAAATTGAACTTACGGGGCTTTTCTTCGTCCCATTCGCTCCACGTAATGCCCGCGCCGAATTTGGAATAGGCCCCGAACCAGCGCCTTCTGTACCAGCGGAGCTTCGCGGCGAGAAGGAACGAAAAACTCTCATAATGCTCCTTTTCCCCATCCGTGTCGGTATCGAATTCATAGTAGGAGAAAATGCCTCCTACGGCCGTCATGTTCCCGAGGGAACGGAAATACTCCGCAGACAAGGCTCCGGAAGCATAGGAATCGAAATCTTCCACGAAGATAGGACCGATGGTCTTGATAAGAAGGGCATACAAATCGTCATTGGACACGGGTGAATAGGTGATGGCAAACTCGTTCCTTTTCACCTCCTGTCCCAGGGCAAGGATGCCTGACAAAACGAATAACGCGAGCAAAAGACCTTTTCTCATTTCAATTCCTTCTGGTAGGCAAGACGGGGGTCGCCGTCTTCGAGATAAATTACTCCGCAGTAGCTGAATCCCTCTTTTTCAAGGCAGTGCCTCATTATGACATTGTCGCGGTGCGTGTCAATCCTGATGTTGGAAGCCTGCCGGAAGCACCATTCCAGCACGGCGGAAAGGACGCCTTTCGAGGATGGGAATTTCGCGATGCGGTGGATGACGTGGTATGGAGATTCCGAAAGCCAGCTTCCCCCTTCGATGAAGGAGTAGGTGGGGTCGGGGCCGGAAATGAAGGCGAAGGTAGCCACGGGAGCCCCGTTCTCCAGGACAAGGTAGCTGTTCCCCTCCCTTATGTCCTT
>CAMOVV010000295.1 GCA_946627685.1 uncultured Bacteroidales bacterium | reverse complement strand
AAAGGCTATGAAAAGGGCGAGACACAAAGGTTCTGGCTCTCCTTGCTCCATAACGTTTTTGGCGTGGATGACCCTACCCAGATTATGCAGTTCGAGATTCCCGTCAAGACCATCACCAAGGAGAAGGGCTCTGATTTTATTGATGCCTATATCTCCTCCACCAAGGTCCTCATCGAACAGAAGGGGTCCCATGTCGACCTTTCCGCCAAGGCCAAACAATCCGATGGTGCCGAACTGACTCCTTACCAACAGGGAAGAAGATATGCCGCCGGACTTCCTCTGTCAATGGCTCCCCGTTGGATTGTTGCCTGCAATTTCACCACCTTCGAGGTCCATGACATGGAGCATCCCAACGATGCACCTGAGGTGATTCGACTGGCAGACTTGGAGAAGGAATTCCATCGCCTCTCCTTCCTGGTAGATGATACGAATGTCCATCTGAAGAAAGAACTTGAGGTCTCCATCCAAGCCGGTGAAATCGTCGGTGTCCTTTACGAAAAGTTCTTGGCACAGTATATCCATCCTGAGAATCCTGATAGCCAGAAGAGCCTGAATAAGCTTTGTGTCCGACTGGTGTTCTGCCTTTATGCTGAGGATGCCGGTATCTTCGGGGCGAAGAATATGTTCCATGACTATATGGCTCAGTTCCCTGCCTCCGAGTTCCGAAAGGCCCTCATTGAACTGTTCCAGGTCCTGGACACCAGCCCTGAAGACCGGGACCCCTACATGGATGAAAAACTGGCAGCCTTCCCTTTTGTCAACGGTGGAATGTTTGCCGGTGATATCGAAATCCCTAGAATCACAGAGGAAATACGGGACCTTATCCTTCAAAGGGCATCTGATGATTTCGACTGGAGCCTGATATCGCCAACAATTTTTGGTGCTGTCTTCGAATCCACCCTTAATCCGGATACCCGCCGGGCTGGTGGAATGCACTACACTTCCCTGGAAAATATCCACAAGGTCATCGACCCTCTCTTCCTGGATGACTTGAAGGCTGAACTGGCGGATATTAAAGCGGAAAAAGGTATCCGTACGAAGAAGGAAAGGGCGATTGCGTTCCAGGACAAACTTTCATCCTTGAAGTTCTTGGACCCCGCATGTGGGTCGGGAAACTTCCTGACAGAGTCCTATACTTGGCTTAGAAGGCTGGAAAACGAAGTCATCAAGATTCTATACGAGGACCGTATTATAGGTGGCCTGGCAGATCCGATAAAGGTCTCCATTTACCAGTTCTACGGTATAGAGATTAACGACTTTGCCTGTTCTGTCTCTCAGGCAGCCCTTTGGATAGCGGAAACTCAGATGCTTCAGGAGACAGATGCCATTGTTGGATATGACCTGGAACCGCTGCCACTGAAAGACTACCACAACATCCATGAAGGAAATGCTCTGAGAATGGACTGGAATGATGTGCTTCCAGCGAGTGAGGTGAATTATATCATGGGTAATCCGCCGTTTATAGGAGCGAACGGTATGAGCTCTGAACAGAAGAACGACGCTGTTGCAATTTTCGGAAAGATAAAGCTATCGAATAGTATAGATTATGTTGGGGCGTGGTATCATAAGTCCTGTATGATGATGAAAGAGAACGACCAGATAAGGGCTGCTCTTGTCTCGACTAACTCTATAACTCAAGGAGAGCAGGTGGCTCCTTTATGGCAACCACTATTCGAACGCTACGATGTCCACATTGATTTTGCCCATCGTACTTTTCAATGGGATAGCGAGGCGAGCCAGAAAGCCCATGTTCACTGTGTAATTATAGGCTTTTCTACAGGCCACTCTGAAAGAAAGGTTATTTTTACAGGCACACAAACCATCGCCGCTTCGAATATAAATCCTTATCTATTAGACGCGCCTAACGAGCTGATTGTTAGTCGTGGCACTCCATTATGCGATGTCCCGAGAATGACTCATGGGAATATGCCCATTGATGGTGGAAACTTGATTCTGTCTGAGGATGAGCGATTGGAACTGATAAAGAAAGACCCTCATATAGAGCCGTTTATTAAGCGCTTTGTTGGAGCTCAAGACTTCTTGAACAATAATGTGATTCGTTACTGTATATGGCTAAAAGGAGTTCCTCCATCAGATTATGCAAAGAACCGGGACATCATAACTCGCCTTGAAAAGGTCCGAGAGGTACGGCTGGCAAGTTCTGCTGCTCCGACAAGAAAGGCCGCTGAAACACCATTTCAATTCTTTTCCTCTCCACAAACGGAATTACCATATTTGTGTGTGCCTGAGGTATCTTCTGGAAATAGAACATACATTCCCTTCGGGTTCAAAGACCACAAGACTATAGCAAGCAATAAATTGATGATTGTCCCCGACGCGACAATCTACCATTTTGGTATTCTTCAGTCTCTGCTGCATATGGCATGGGTTAGAGTGGTGTGTGGTAGAATGAAAAGTGATTATTCTTATTCGGCCGCTGTAGTATATAATAATTTCCCTTGGCCAACCCCAACAGAAGTGCAGCAAAGGACAATTGAAGAGACGGCACGGTTGATTCTGACAACTCGTGATGCTTATACAACAAGCACTTTGGCCGAATTATATAACCCAATCACTATGCCTATTGATTTGAGAAAAGCCCACCGAGCCAATGATGCCGCCGTCCTTGAAGCTTATGGTTTCCCCAAGGACGCTAGTGAGTCGGAGATAGTGGCCAGACTGTTCAAGATGTATCAGGAATTGACTAAGAAATA
>CAMOVV010000294.1 GCA_946627685.1 uncultured Bacteroidales bacterium | reverse complement strand
AAAAGCATATGAACCGATGGATGCCACGCTTCCAGGGATGGCAGCCTGCGGTCCCATCACATACACCTCTCCCCAGAACCTGTCCCTGAAGAGTGTAAAAGAATACGCCTTCATCGAGCCCGTAGCCGACATCCTCTACTATGACCAAAGGAACCGCCCGGTCTATGATTATGACCTGTCCGACAATGCGGCTGACCTTGTCGAGAGCATTATAATGTCCCAGCGATATCCCTTCTCCAAGCCAATATACATGGATTATGACGGGGCGGGGAGAAGCGCCCGCAAATGGATACAAAACCTGGGAGATATCTCCACTTCACGCCTTGACAGGGTGCGGGTGCCGGATGACATCCTGCGCGCCATCGAAGCAAGCGGTCACCGTTACGGAGTGATAATCTACACTTCGGGATACATCCGCTCCCGGGAAGCCATCCTTTATGAGGAAAGGCAGGAAGCGATCGGAGATGCGGTCAGCGCCGTCATCGACGCTCTCGCTTCGAAAAAGGGCAAGGACAAGGACGACAAGAAAAAGTCTTCCTCTTCGACTTACCATTCATCCGTCAACAAGACCCCCTATGACAGCAATCTCTACTGCGTGGTCATAGACTCCGAGAGTGATGAGATAGTCCATTACATCCACCCCATACCGTTCCTTGAGAAGGACCCTCTGAACGGAAGCGACGTCGAAACGATGCTCGCAAGGCTCCTGAAGGATTTCTAGAAAGGAGCCCTGCATTCGATTTCACAGTACAAAGTTTAATGTTGCTTGACCAACTGGATAGTGCCGTCTGAATTGTAGTACAGCCTGTCTACACAGATGCTGCGCAGATTGCCTTGGCCGCTTAATGCCTGGTTGTGGTAAAAAAGGAACCATTCACCCTTGTATTCCACGATTGAGCCATGTGAGGTATCGCAGCCAGTTGGTTCCAAGATAATACCCTTGTAATCCCAAGGCCCAAGCGGGTTTTTGCTCATGGCGTAGTGCAGGCGGTTGGCTCCACGGTCGTTCTCCACGTGGTTGTCAGCATAGGACAGATAGTACCAGTCGCCATGTTTATGGACCCATGTCGCCTCATGGAAATCAGTCAGCCCCTCCATCTTACGGAGCGGCTCCGCCAGCTCGACCATGTTGCCTTTCAGTCTTGCCCCGACACACCGTCCTCCACCGCCATAGTAGAAGTATGCCTGTCCGTCGCTGTCAACGAAAACGCAGGGGTCAATCATGGCAAACTCGTCGCCCATGTTTTTTATGTATCCCCACACCTTGAAGTCGCGGTCAGGCTTGTCGCTGATGGCCACTCCCACCTTCCACGTGTTGTTCCAGTCGCTTCCACTGGGATGGGGGAAATAGAAATAGTACTTGCCGTCCTTGTAGGCACAGTCGGGTGCCCACATGAAGCCGCCCTCAGGCCTGCCCCACTCCACCTGTGATGAATTGAGAATCTCTCCGTGATCTTTCCAGTGCACCATATCGTCGGTGGAGAACACGTGGTACTTGTCCATCAGATCACAGCCTCGGGGAGGATCCACGTCATGGGAAGGATAAACATACAGGCGCCCGTCACTCCACACATGGGCAGAAGGGTCGGCCGTATAGATATTTGTGACAAAAGGGTTTGGAGGCAGTTCTCCAATGCTCTTCCCGGTCTTGACTTTCTTTGTCGAGCAACACGATACCATTGTTCCGGCGACAACGGCAATCATGAGGATTTTAATTGTTCTAGCCATAGTAAAAATATTATAGTATTTATTATTTCCTGCTACCAATATAACAAAAACAAATTGTTTCGCTTTTCAGACCAGCAAATTTATGATACAAAAAAAGCGGACAAACCGTCGTTTCCGATGATTTGTCCGCTTTGGCTCCCCTTCTAGGACTTGAACCTAGGACCCCCTGATTAACAGTCAGGTGCTCTAACCAACTGAGCTAAAGAGGAATTTATTTTCCCGTCTTGTTCCGGGATTGCAAAGGTACTACAAAAATTGGTTTTCGCAAACTTTTTCCCAGTTTTTTTAATATCTTTGTCAAGTTAGATTGCAATTATATGGATATAGATCTTCTGGCGAAGATGGTCAAGGAATTGATTATGGACCACGACGAAGTGGCCCTCCCCGGCGTCGGCACCTTTGTCGCCGAGCTGGTTCCGTCCACCTTTTCCGACAGGGGCTATACCATCAATCCCCCCTACAGAAGGCTGTTTTTCCGCCAGAGGGTGAATGACGACAGGCTGCTGACCGATTTCTATCTTGGCACCAACGACCTTCTGGCAGATTCTCCCGAGGGGAGAGTCGCGGAAAGCGGCCTTGTGGATTTCCTGACGGAGATGAAGGGGATGCTCCAGGACAAGAAGACGATTGTTTTTCCCGGCCTCGGCCGCCTGAGGGCCACACGCGAGAATAATTTTTTCTTCATTCCCGACGAAGACCTGGACATATATCCCGCCGGTTTCGGCCTTAAACCCGTTTCTCTCAAGACTCACGAAGAGACCCCGGAAGAGGTTTCCGCCGCAGTCGCCGGCCTCGCCTCAATGATAGAGGCTCCCGCCGAGACAGAAGAGGAAAGTGGCCCAGATGCAGTAGTCGAAACTCCGACCGAGGCGGTGGAGGAAAACACCCCTGCCGAGGCGGAAGAGCAGAATATGTCGGAAGAGGCTCCTGCGGCAGAGGCGGAGGGGCCCGGCGAGGGCGAGCCTTTTGGCGAAGCCTTAATTACTCCGGCGAGC
>CAMOVV010000293.1 GCA_946627685.1 uncultured Bacteroidales bacterium | reverse complement strand
ATGAAGATACTAGCAGCATTGATACCAATTTATTTGAGACAAAGGATTTCTACAGGTGGAACGTCACTTACGGGAAAGGTGAACTTTCGGAGCTCATTTCCCGCCGCTCCGGCCACATGATAGGTGAACTGGAAGACCTCGTTCCCCTTGAAAGGGGGAAGTCCGGGAGAATCACGAAACTGAAGGTTGTCGGGAGCGCATATTCGATGGTCGTTGGCAAGGAACTGGCCATCAGGAGGATACTGTCCGAGTCCCATCTTAAGAGTTCGGCGTTTGACGTAAGCAGGCCCGATGCCGGGCACTTCACCCTTTCCGGGAAGGGTTGGGGCCACGGGGTTGGACTGTGCCAAATCGGGGCCGCAGTCATGGCCGCCCGCGGATACGGCTACAAGGAAATCCTGGACCATTATTATCCCGGCGCTGAAATCAAAAGACAACAATAGCTATGGACAATATGAAGGCCCGCTCTCCCTGGTGGTGGATTCCGACCCTCTATTTCGCGGAAGGCATACCCTACTTCATAGTCAACAACATCTCCGTAGTGATGTTTACGAGGATGGGGGTGCCCAACGAGCAGATGGCCCTCTACACCGGCCTTCTGTATCTTCCCTGGACCGTAAAGCCCCTGTGGAGTCCCTTTGTGGACATACTCAAGACCAAAAGGTGGTGGATACTTGCCATGCAGGCCCTGATGACGATTGCCTTCGCCCTGCTGGCCTTCAGCATCCCGAGGCCCGAGGCCGCGGAAATAGCGTCGAAGGCCGTTCCCGTGAGCCTTTTCTCTTTCACCCTCCTTCTTTTCCTGCTTACGGCCTTCGCCTCAGCCACCCATGACATAGCCGCCGACGGGTTTTACATGCTGGCCCTCGGAGAAAAGCAGCAGTCTTTCTTCGTAGGCATCCGCAGCACCTTTTACCGCCTGTCCTCTATCTTCGGACAGGGAGCGATGGTGTGGATGGCCGGCTATCTCGAAACGTCCACCGGCGACATCCCCTCGGCCTGGAGGACGACCCTGGCCCTCGCGGCCATCATTTTCGCCGCAGTCAGCCTGTACCACGTCTTTTTCATCCCCCGTCCGGCAGCCGACCGTCCTTCCCTTTCCGCGGGCGAGAACACTTCGTTGAAATTCAGGGAGATAATCAGGGAATTTGGCAGGGCTTTCGTCACCTTCTTCAAGAAGAAGGGAATCGTCGCGGCCATGCTTTTCCTCCTTCTTTTCAGGGTTCCCGAGGCCTTGATGCTGAAGATGGTAACCCCCTTCTTCCTCGATCCGGCGTCCTCCGGGGGCCTCGGCCTTACCACCTCCCAGCTCGGCCTGGTCTATGGCACCATCGGGGTCATCGCGCTCACCATAGGAGGCATTCTCGGAGGCATCGTCGCCTCCGGGGTGGGACTCAGGAAGGCTCTCTGGCCCATGGCCCTCAGCCTCGTCCTTCCCAACATCGTTTATGTCTATATGAGCCTCGCGCAGCCGTCTTCTCTCTGGATAACAGGCACTTGCATTGCAATCGAACAGTTCGGCTACGGCTTTGGGTTCACGGCCTACATGCTCTACATGATATACTTCTCTGTCGGCGAGTTCAAAACCTCCCACTATGCCATCTGCACCGCCTTCATGGCCCTCAGCATGATGGTTCCCGGGATGCTGGCCGGATATGTCTGGAAATGGGTCGGAGGGTACGTCAACTTCTTCCTCCTCGTGATGGCCTGCTGTTTGATTACCATAGGTGTGACCTTCCTTGTGAAAGTAGATCCCGAGTTCGGGAAGAAATAAATTGAAACAGAAATGATTAAAAGAGTCTTGTCAGTCTTCCTCGCCATTGTCGCCCCGCTAGCCCTGTCCGCGGCGGGAGTGAAGGTGAAACCGGGCGTGGAAGTTCTCAGGGACAGCGGATTCAATGGCCTTGTGGGCAAAAAGGTGGGCCTGGTGACAAATCCCAGCGGGGTGGACAGGGAACTCCGCTCCACCATCGACATCCTTTACAACGCTCCCGGAGTGGAGCTTGTCGCCCTTTTCGGGCCGGAGCACGGGGTCCGTGGAGACGCCTGGGCGGGGGATTACGTGCCCAACACCGTCGATCCGGCCACCGGACTCAAGGTCTGGTCCATTTACGGCCCCAACAGGGAGCCGACCCCGGAAATGCTTAAGGGAATAGACGTTATGGTGTATGACATCCAGGACGTCGGCTGCCGCTCCTACACCTTCATCAGCACCCTCGGCCTGGTGATGAGGGCCTGTTCCCGGCTGGGGATTGAGGTTATGGTTCTCGACAGGCCCAATCCGTTGGGAGGCAATAAGATAGAAGGCCCTCTCGTACGCGACGGCTTCCATTCTTTCGTCAGCCAGTACAAGATTCCATACGTGTACGGGCTGACGGTCGGGGAGCTCGCCGTCCTTATCAACGAAGAGGGGCTGAACAGGGGCCAGAACGGGAAGGAAATCCCTCTCAAATGCGACCTCACCGTGGTTCCGATGGAAGGCTGGACTAGGGATATGCTTTACGACGACACCGGCCTTCCCTGGATAATGCCCTCTCCCAACATTCCCTATGCCAAGACGACCATAGATTATCCTTCCTCCGGCCTCTGCGGGGAACTGTACGGCTACCTTAACATCGGCATCGGCTATACGATACCCTTCGGAGCCTTCGCGGCCCCCTGGATAGATGCCGGAAAACTCAAGGCCGAGCTGGATTCCTACCATCTTCCCGGGGTGGCTTTCCG
>CAMOVV010000292.1 GCA_946627685.1 uncultured Bacteroidales bacterium | reverse complement strand
AGCCACCGAGCACTTCGACTACTATGTCCTGGAAATCAGCAGTTTCCAGCTTGACAACGTGTACGACTTCCACCCCGACATAGCCATCATCACCAACATAACCCCCGACCATCTCGACCGCTACGACTACTGCCTGGAGAACTATGTGAAGTCCAAATTCCGCATCACCCGGAACCTCCGCAGCGAAGACTGCTTCATCTTCGACTCCGACGACTCCATCACCATAGACCACCTCAACAAAATCATCATCCAGGCCAAGATGCTCCCCTTCACCCAGAAGAAGGACGCCGCCCCGGCCCAGGGAGCCTTCCTCAGGGACGACGCGATGGTGGTGCGCTACGAGGAGGACGAGACCGAAATCTACCTCCGGGAACTGGCCCTGGGAGGCAGGCACAACATCTACAACTCCATGGCGGCTGCCCTCGCGGCCAAGGCCACGGGCATCGACAACAAGACCATACGTGAGTCCCTGGCCTCCTTCCAGCCCATCGAACACAGGCTGGAACCGGTGCTCAGCATAAAGGACGTCCTCTATATCAACGACTCCAAGGCCACCAACGTGGATTCGGCCTGGTATGCCCTCGAGTGCCAGACAAGGCCCGTGGTGTGGATAGCCGGCGGCACCGACAAAGGCAACGACTACTCCGTTCTCGAAGACCTGGTGAGGGACAAGGTCAAGGCCATCGTCTGCCTCGGCATCGACAACCGCAAGCTGCACGAGGCCTTCGGAGCCATCGTGGGAGAGGGAAACATCACCGACGCCCATTCGGCGGCGGAGGCGGTGAAGGCGGCAAGCGCCTTCGCGCAGGAAGGGGACGTAGTGCTCCTGAGCCCCTGCTGCGCAAGTTTCGACCTTTTCAACAATTACGAAGACAGGGGAGAAAAGTTCAAGGAGGCCGTAAGGGCCCTGTAAAACAGGAACGGGGATGGAAAGCAACAGGGGACATAAGTTCTGGAACTTCGTGGACAACCTTGAAGGAGACAAGGTGGTGTGGATGATCGTGCTGATGCTCATGCTCGCCTCCATCGTCTGCATCTTCTCGTCCACTTCCCTCCTGGCCATCCAGCAGAAGTCGTCCAGGATGTCCATCGCCGGCGAACAGCTGGTCATCGCCCTCCTCGGACTCGGGCTCATCATCGTCTGCTACAACATAAAATCCATAGGCTTCTTCAGGTTCCTGTCAAAGTTCGGATACGCCCTCTCGATAGGGCTCCTGCTGGTGCTGGCCCTCCATGTGGACATAGGCGGCATCAAGGCGGCGAAAATCAACGAGGCCTGGAGGGCCATCAAGATAGGAGGCTTCCAGCTCCACGTGTTCGAAGTCGTGAAGGTGGCCATGATAATGTACCTGTCATGGGCCGTGAACGAATACAAGAACGGCAGGCTGGAAACCCCGGCCCTGATTATGCTCGTGACCAAGGGAAAGCCCCTGAGCAGCCTGTGGCAGAAAATCATCTTCATCTATTTCCCCATCTTCTCGGTCTGCGTGGGAATCATGGTCGGAAGCCTTTCCAGCACGATTTTCATCGGAGGAATCATGTTCCTCACCATACTCGTCGGAGGCATAGGGGTGAAGGAGCTCGTGCTTCCCGGAGCGGCCGCGGTGGGCGTTCTCCTTCTTTGCATCGCGATCAACAAGATCAATCCCGAAAAGCCCCTGTTCCCCCACCTCGACTCGGCCCTCAACCGCCACGAGCTCAGCACCGAGAACTATCTCGAAAAGATGAAGGCGAACCCCCGAGGCTCGCAGGAATACCAGAAGGCCCTCGACAAGATAAAGCAGCCGATGAGCGCGAAAATCGCCATCCACGAGGGAGGGCTCATCGGAAAAGGGCCCGGAAGGAGCACCCAGAGATATGTGGTCCCCGTAATGTTCGAAGACTACATGTTCAGTTTCATAATAGAAGAGTACGGCCTTCTCGGAGGGGGGCTCGTGGTCATCCTGTACATTTCCCTCCTCGCGAGGGGAGCCCTGATCGTGCGCAACTGCGACAATCTTTTCGCCAAGACCGCCGTCGCCGGACTGGTGATGCTGATAACGGGCCAGGCCATGATGCACTGCTTCATAAACTGCGACATAGGCCCACTCACGGGACAGACGCTGCCGATGGTGAGCCACGGCAACTCCTCCTTCCTGATGTTCTCGGTGGCCTTCGGCATCATCCTCTCCATCAGCAAGATGGCCAAGAAGAAAATCGACCGTGAGGTGGCCCAGGTCCAGCCTCTGGGAGAGTCTTCTTCCGACAGCCTCAGGGACGACCTCGACGACCTTGAACGCCTCGAAAGCGTAGATGACATCATAAACGACAATCTTGAAAGGAAAAAATCACGCGGCAATGAACTATAAACCTATAAGAGCGATTATCAGCGGAGGCGGGACGGGAGGACATATCTTCCCGGCCGTCTCGATAGCGAACAAGCTGAAGGAAGTGAACCCCCGGACGGAGATTCTCTTTGTCGGAGCGGAGGGCAAGATGGAAATGGAAAAAGTGCCCGCCGCCGGATATGAAATCGTAGGGCTGCCCATCCTGGGCCTCCAGAGACAGCTGTCCCTCGGCAACCTCGTGAATGACCTGAAAGTCCCTTTCAAGCTGATTCAGAGCGTCCGCAAGGCCGGCAAGGTGATTGACGACTTCAAGCCTGACATCGCCGTCGGAGTGGGAGGATATGCAAGCGCCCCCCTCCTTTGGCAGGCGGAAAGAAGGAAGGTTCCCACCCTCATC
>CAMOVV010000291.1 GCA_946627685.1 uncultured Bacteroidales bacterium | reverse complement strand
AGGGGCGGACCTCATCAACTTTTTGTCCTCGTGCTATACAGACATACGCGATTTCAGGGTTCGTGTCATTATAGCAAGCCTGCACAACAGGGAGCAGTTCATGACAGTCCGGGCACCAGGTGTTGAAGAAAACGACAACGCTCGTTGACCCGCGAAGCTCGTCAGTTGTGAACGTCTTCCCATCAATAGCCATAGCCTCAAAGCGGGGGAGGGTATCTCCCACACGCAAACCGGGGACGGCAACTCGAGTACAGGAGGAGACGACAGCCAACAAGCTCAATACACACAGAATAAGATTCTTCCTCATAAAGTAAAATTTGCGATTCTAATCAAAAGGGTGGCGTGGAAACACCACCCTCAAAACAAACAGCCCTGAACGGGAACCATCTCATCCTCTTCCTCCTCGTCGACCTTGAAGACCATACGCCCGGAGGCGTTCTCCTGAGAACAGGCGTAGGAGAGGGGGAGCACTTCCACCTCGGCGGGTTTACGGGCCACCGTGGCGAAGTTACATTCCTCACCTTCACGGAAATCAGTCTCCTTCACGTAGGCGAACAGAATCTGGGAGAGCGTTTTCGGCTGCATCGCGGTGCCCTTGACGACGGCTTCCATGAAGCTCTTCGGGGGGAGAGTGGAGATGACCTTCAATCCATACTGTGCACGCGTGAGCGCGACGTAGAAGACATTCAGGTTATCCACGGCCTGCAGGAACCGTTCGTTCAGGTAGTCACCTTCATTCAGCGAGTTGATCGACCCCTCGCTCAGCAGGGCTCGGTACATGCCGTCGGCAACTCCGTCAAGGGCTGTCCCCTTGACGTCCGGACGGCACCAGCGCGATTCAGCCCGATAGGTGGCCACTTTCTCTGCGAAGGGGAAGATGACGTAAGGGAATTCAAGTCCCTTGGACTTATGAACGGTCATCACGCGGACTGCATGGATGCCATCCGGAGAAACGATCTTCGGCTGCGCTTCCTCCCAATCGGAAAGCATATCTCCAAGAGAGTTTCCGTTTTTCGCCGTCCAGTCTTTCAGCCAATCCATGAACGCTTGGATATATGCTGATTCAGAGTCAAACAACTCCGGGGAGAAGGTCTTTATCGACGAAAGGACAGACTCGGCCAGATCGGCGAGCCCATGGTAGGTATCGGGCACGCAGACGTGCATCTGCTCAGCGAGAAAGCCATCAGCGTCTCCTTCGCCAGCTCGCTCAGGCCGAGCGATGAGGGAGAGCTGAGAGACCAGTCGTCGTACGGTAACAGACCCCTTCACATACAGCGAGTCGTCACTGATGACGGAAACTCCTTCCTTGACGAGGCGTTCGGCGATAAGCGTTCCTTCCGCGTTGCCGCGGACCAGGATAGCAATGTCGTCGTACAAGGCGCCCCGGGAACGGACGTCACGGATGGTGGAGACGACCTCGTCAAGCTCGGCTTCCGCGCCGTCGACGAAACGGATGCTGAGTTCGCCGCGTTCGGAGCCGCTCTTTCGCACCTTCTGCTGCACGTCCGAGTAAATCTCGGAGATGCTGCGGTGCGTTTTTTCACTCTGCTGACCGATAGCCTCATCAAGGACGCCGGCGGCATAGGGGAAGAAACCGTTATTGAACTCGACGATAGCCGGGCAGGTGCGGTAGTTCCCGTCCAGCACTTCGATGCAGGAGTCGGGTGTACCGAGTTGCTTCTTGACGGTATTGTCCAGGAGGTTCCAGTCGGAGCCCCTCCAGCGATAGATGGACTGCTTAACATCGCCGACGATGAGATTGTCGTTGCCGTTCGCTTCGGCTCCGCTCACCAGCGGGAGGAAGTTGTCCCACTGGACGGTGGACGTGTCCTGGAACTCATCCAGAAGGAAGTGTTCGTATCGGACTCCGAGTTTCTCATAAAGGAATGGTGTGTCAGTCCCGTCGATGATTCCATGAATAATATTGTTGGTATCCTCGATCGAAATCACTCCGCGTTCACGCTGCACCTGCAGGAACGCCTCTCTCAGTTCATCAGCCAGACCCAGGCCATGAATTTGCCCGCGAAGAGCAAAAGCGGTTGCATACTCACGGTAAGGCGCACCGAATAGTTCACAGAACGCAGTGACCGGGCCGTACAGGTAGTCCGTTGCAACGGGGAGGAGGTTGGCCTTTGTCTTGGCGAACCACTTCTCCGGGTCGGCGGCTTTCTCCATGAAGGCCTTGGTGGGGACCGGGATGAGCTCCTTGGCGCTTGCATTGGCATACGCAAGAGCGGCTTTCATGAAGCCACGGTTGGTATCGGCCGGATCGATGCCGCTTTCGGAAAAGGCAGAGGCAAGGGCATCCGTGCAACCACGCACCTTCACGCAGAACGAATCGACGATTCTGTCGCAGGCTTCCCGCAGCTCGGTGAGCCGTTTCCGGGAGTAGGTGAAAGTTCCCTTGTCTTCATTGACAATGCTTCTGGCCATATCAATCAAGCGCCTTTCCAAGGTGAATCGTCCGTTTGCTTCCAGGTCGTCCTTCACACCGCTGACCACCCAGTTAAAGACAGCGGGCTTCTCCGGGGAGAGCCCGTCCATCACGCGCGCGACAGCCTCTTCGACGAGCATCTCCTTGTCAAGCTCCACCTGGTAGGACCCGAACTGACCGATCTCGTGCGAAAACGCGCGGAGCGTCTGCTGGAAGAAACGGTCGATGGTGGAGACGGCGAAGGCCGAGTAGTCGTGCAGGATGCCGGTCAGGTGCCACTGCGCCTTCTCCTTGAGCTGCTGTACGGTCGCGATGACCTCGG
>CAMOVV010000290.1 GCA_946627685.1 uncultured Bacteroidales bacterium | reverse complement strand
GAGATGGAAGACACCGATCTGCTTGTTGTCCTTCGCCATCGGACGCTCGCCCTGGAGGACCCTGATTTCCACCGAAGGCTGGTTGTCCGCAGCGGTGGAGAACACCTGCGACTTGCGGGCCGGGATGGTGGTATTGGACTCGATGAGCTTGGTCATGACACCGCCAAGGGTCTCGATGCCAAGGGAAAGAGGAGTCACGTCGAGAAGGAGGACATCCTTGACGTCACCTGCGAGGACACCGCCCTGGATGGAAGCTCCGATGGCCACCACCTCGTCGGGGTTGACGCTCTTGTTGGGCTCCTTGCCGAAGAAATTCTTCACGATTTCCTGAATCTTGGGGATACGGGTGGAACCGCCAACGAGCAGGACCTCGTCAATGTCGGATGCGCTCAGGTGGGCATCCGCAAGGGCCAGGCGGCAAGGCTCGATGGTCTTCTGGAACAGGCTGTCGCAAAGCTGCTCGAACTTGGCCCTGGAAAGGCTCTTCACAAGGTGCTTGGGAATTCCGTCCACAGGCATGATGTAAGGAAGGTTGATTTCTGTGGAAGTCTGGCTGGAAAGCTCGATTTTGGCCTTCTCGGCAGCCTCCTTGAGCCTCTGGAGGGCCATAGGGTCCTTCTTGAGGTCGATTCCGCCGTTCTCCGAAGCGAACTCTCCGGCAAGCCAGTCGATAATCACCTGGTCGAAGTCGTCGCCGCCGAGGTGGGTGTCGCCGTTGGTCGATTTTACCTCGAACACGCCTCCGCCAAGTTCAAGGATGGAGATATCGAAGGTACCGCCGCCAAGGTCGTAAACGGCCACCTTCATGTCCTTGTTCTTCTTGTCAAGACCATAGGCAAGAGCGGCCGCGGTGGGCTCGTTGATAATCCTCTTCACGTCAAGGCCGGCGATTTTTCCAGCCTCCTTGGTAGCCTGCCTCTGGGAATCAGAGAAATATGCAGGAACGGTGATGACGGCCTCGGTGACGTCCTGGCGCAGGTAATCCTCGGCGGTCTTCTTCATCTTCTGGAGAATCATGGCCGAAATCTCCTGGGGAGTGTAAAGACGGCCGTCGATATCCACGCGGGGAGTGTTGTTGTCGCCCCTCGCCACCTTGTAGGGAACGCGGGAGACTTCCTTGCTGACCTGGTCGTAGGTCTCGCCCATGAACCTCTTGATGGAGAAGACGGTCTTCTGGGGATTGGTGATGGCCTGACGCTTGGCGGGATTTCCGATTTTCCTCTCGCCTCCGTCGGTGAAAGCGACCACGGACGGGGTCGTCCTCTCGCCTTCATTGTTGATGATAACGGTGGGCTGGTTGCCCTCCATTACGGCAACGCACGAATTAGTGGTGCCCAAATCGATTCCGATAATTTTTCCCATATGCTTAATCTCTTTTTTGTTTATCTTGTTTCCGTCCGGGAACTCTCCCGGGCCGACAGGAAAATATCCAACTTTGTGCCATTCTCTTTTTCTGACAAAATGGCAGGGAATACGCCTTTTATTCTTATTTTTGTGCGGTCAAACCGGATACGCATCATGTCAGAAAGCATCTACAGAAAGCTCGGAGCCGCCGAAACGGCCGACCTCGAATCCCGGATTCTCTACGAAGACAACCACCTCCTTGTCGTCAACAAGGCGGTCGGGGAAATCGTGCAGGGAGACAAGACCGGGGACGAGACCCTCGCCGACAAGTACAAAGCCTTCATAGCCTCCCGCGACGCGAAGCCGGGGAAAGTCTTCCTCGGCGTCCCGCACAGGCTGGACAGGCCCGTGAGCGGGGCGGTCATCCTCGCCAAGACATCGAAAGCCCTTGAGAGGATGGCGGCCATGTTCCGCGAGGGAAAGGTCCGCAAAACCTACTGGGCCCTCTGCTGCGAGGCGCCCTCAAAGCCCGAGGGCAGGCTGGACGACTGGCTTTCCCGCAACGAAAAACTAAACAAGAGCTTCGTTACGAAAGAAGGCTCCCCCGGGGCCAAACTCGCGAGCCTCACCTACCGCCTCGTCGCAAAGACCGACAAGTACTTCCTCCTCGAAGTGAACCTTCTGACCGGCCGCCACCACCAGATACGCTGCCAGCTCTCCCATGCCGGATGCCATATCAAGGGAGATTTGAAGTACGGGGCGCCAAGGTCCAATCCGGACGGAGGCATCTGCCTGCATGCCAGGATGATAAGCTTCATCCACCCGGTGAAAGGGACCCCCGTGGAAATAAAAGTCCCCGTCCCCGCGACATGGAAAGGGGTGGAGGACGGAGACTGAGTCAAGCCTAATCCCTGACTCCCCGGAATTCCCGCTTCCATTCGCTCGGAGTCTTGCGGAGAATCATCCGGAAGGCAAGGTTGAACGTGGGCTGGGAATGGAATCCGCACAGGGCTGACAGCTCAGAGACCTTCATGTCCGGGTCCTTTTTCAATATTTCAAGTCCATACTCTATCCTGAAGCGGTTGATATACTGCCTGAAGTTGTATCCCGTCTTGTCGAGGATGGCCCTTGACACATAGACCTTGTTGCATGAGAGCTGGGAGGCCACGTCACCGAGCGTAAGGTCTTCGTCCAGAAAGAGTTTCTTCTCCTTCATAAGGGCATCCACCCTATCGAAGAGAGTCTCCATCCGGGCCCTTTCGTCCATCAGCCCGTAGTCCGGGAGACCCTCCTCCCTTACGGGAACCGGCTTCGCGCGGGCGGGCGTCCGCGTCCTGAAAAACATGAATACGGCGGACCCGGCCATGAAAAGAAGCATCATCACCGCCGGGACCCCGAAGTGACGACGGGCCCC
>CAMOVV010000289.1 GCA_946627685.1 uncultured Bacteroidales bacterium | reverse complement strand
CAGGAAACGCCCTCTGAAGTGATGCAGAGGTCATAGTCGATGGAGGCCGTTCCCACCTTGTAGCTGGTTTTTTCGGCCGGGGTGATTTTGAGGATGGCCCCGGTGGGACAGACTTCCGAGCAGCGGGTGCACTCAGGCCGGCAGTAGCCTCTTTCGAAGGACATTTCCGGCTGCATGAGGCGGCTCAGCGAGGCGGAGGGCCTCAGGACGCCATTCGGGCATTCGGCCACGCAAAGCTGGCAGCCCGTGCATTTGCTGTAAAATTCCTTGGCGCTTTCGGCTCCGAAGGGTGCGATGGGAAGGGTCCTTTCGGGAATCTTCTTGTCCATGATGACCGCGAAGCCGCCGTCGCGTTTTTTCTCCTGCGCCCCTATGGTGAGTGTGCCGGCAATCATTGCGGAAGAAGCCAGGAAGGCCCTTCTGGAGCTGTCGGTGTCATTCTTTGCCGCCTTGTCATTCTGAGGCTTGTCATTCTGAGGCTTGTCATTCTGAGGCGAAGCCGAAGAATCTCCCTTCCACGCGAACCTGTATTCCAGGGCCGAGAACTTGCAGCTGTCGAGGCAGTCGAAGCAATCGACGCAGCGGCTGTAGTCTATCTTGTGGCGCTCTATGTCGATGCAGGAAGCCTTGCACTTGCGCTCGCACATCTTGCAGCTTTTGCATTTGCCCGCGTCGATTACCGGGCGGAACATTGCGAAGCGGGACAGGAAGCTGAGCGTGGTGCCCACGGGGCAGATGGTGTTGCACCAGGTCCTGCCATGCTCCCAGGCAAGGTAGGTGACGGCGGCGAAGGTCGCTGCCGCGATGGCGAAGGTGGGAAGGCTCCTGAGCCACACTTCCTTGGAGTAGAAGGCGTAGGAAGAAGTCCTTTCGCTCACCCAGGCGAGGAGGTTGTTGCCCCAGATGTAAAGGGGCTGGAAGAGGTTCTGGACAATCCTTCCCCAGGCGCTGTAAGGGGCCAGGAGGGCGACGAAGGCCTGCACGCCGGCCACGAGGGCGACGACGAACAGGACCCATACTCCGTACCTGAGCCATTTGACTTCTTTCGACCAGGAGAACCGGCTGCGGAATTTCTTCCTTCTGGCGGAAATCCATGACACGATGTCCTGGAAAACTCCCAGAGGGCAGATTACCGAGCAGTAAATCCTTCCGAACAACAGGGTGATGACGGCAAGGACGGCCACGACGGCCAGGTTCATGGCCAGCAGGGCGGGGAGGAACTGAATTTTGGCCAGCCAGCCCAGGAAGCTGTGCAGCGTCCCTGTGAAATCAAGCAGCAGCAGGCTTACTCCGATAAAGCAGAAGGCTGCCAGGATGATTCTGATTTTTCTAAGCATATCTCGTTTTATCAATACCTTACAAAGATATGTTTTTTTTTGCTAAAATCACTAATTGTGGTGATTCCCGATGCCCTGGAAGGCTCAGTCGAGGATGACGAGGGCCATGGAAGGGTGGCTGAAAGTGAGGGTGACCACGTCCTCGCGGGCCCTGTTCAGGGTGGCCGGCCACCAGTTGTCAAACACTACCCCCGAAGTCTGGTATTCAAGTCCTTTCGAGGTGATTTTCAATGAATTGTCCGGGGAGAAGATGGAGATTTTCCGGCCTTTGCCAAGGTGCAGCTCGCAGGAATCCCACAGCGGGAAGGACGTGGAATAATCTGAAACCATGTCGATGGAAATACCCCTTTCGCCGAGGTTGAAAAGACGGCCGTACTCCATCATGAGGGAAAGGTTCCCGATGGTGTGGTCCTCCCTTTTTCCGGTGGCTCCGAGCAGGTGGATTACCTCTATGTCCGGATAGTTTCCGAGAAGGTGACGCACAGCCTTGGTCTGGTCGTTGTCATCCTGTTCCTCGATTTTTACTATCCTGTCGCTGAAGCGTTTGCGGAGGTCGTGGCCGAGCGAGTCCATGTCCCCGACTATGGCGTCCGGGTATCTCTCCTTCCCGAAAACGCCCGCCATGTTCCTGAGATAAGGTTTCAGCGCCCCGTCGCAGCAGATTACAATATCAGCGGACGCGAGCAGGTATCTCGGGTATTCTTTTCTCGGGAACTCCCCGTCCCCGACTATCGCAGCTGTTTTCATCATCCCTCAAAGATAGCAAAAAATAGCTTTCCCTGGTTTATAATCCGCCAAAATGTATTAAATTGCAAAGATTTGAGAGAAACTATAAAAAACATTGTAAATATGAAGAGAATTTTATTTTTCGGACTGGCGGCTGCCGCGGCGCTCACCGTTGCCGTGTCGTGCTGCTCCAAGCAGAACAAGCTCACCAAACAGGAGATAGCCGATGGCTGGCAGCTCCTTTTCGACGGCAAGACCCTCGACGGGTGGCGTGATTACAACGGGGAAGCCCTCACCGGCCCCTGGACTGTCGTAAACGGTGAAATCATGGCTGAGGGCAAGGGCGAGGACGCCAGCGGATACATTGTTACCGACAAGGAGTTCAAGAACTTCGACCTTCGCTGGGAATGGAAGATTTCCCGTGGCGGCAACAGCGGCCTGCTCTACCATGTGGTGGAAAATCCCAAGTTCGCGGTTCCCTATGTGACCGGCCCCGAGTATCAGCTGATTGATGATGACAACTATGCCGAGGTCAATGACTATGAACTGGAGCCCTGGCAGCGCTGTGGCGTTGATTATGCCATGTACGTGCCTGATTTCGACACCCGCAAGCTCAATCCCGCCGGCGAGTGGAACTCTCGGAGGATTGTCTTTGACAACGGCCATGTGACCTATTATCTGAACGGCCAGGTCAC
>CAMOVV010000288.1 GCA_946627685.1 uncultured Bacteroidales bacterium | reverse complement strand
TCACCGCCAATCCTTGGGAGAGCATCCGCGAGAAATATCCCGTCGGTTCCCAGCACAAGGCCGTTGTCCGCAACATCACCAGCTTCGGCGTGTTCGCCGAGCTCGAGGACGGCGTAGAGGGTCTCGTGCACATCAGCGACCTTTCCTGGAACAAGATCAAGCATCCTTCCGAGATGGTAAGCCCCGGCGACACCATCGACGTCCAGATTCTCGACTTCGACGAGGCGAACCACAAGCTCAGCCTCGGCCACAAGCAGCTCCTTCCCAACCCTTGGGATGAGATTGAGGCCAAGTATCCCGTCGGCGCCACTGTCGAGGGCACCGTTGACAGCCTCACCGACAAGGGCGCGGTCATCAAGATTGACGGCTCCGACGACGAGGGCTTCGCTTTCAGCAAGGACCTCGTGAAGGAAGACGGCAAGAAGGCCGCCGCTGGCGAGAAACTCTCCTTCAAGGTTACCGAGCTCCGCAGGAGCACCCGCAGGATCCTTCTTTCCCACCTCCGTACCTACAGCGACGTGAAGGTCGAGAAGGCCGTCGCGGAGAGCGACAACACCAAGAAGGCTGTCAAGAAGATCAACTCCAATATGGAGAAGGCCACCTTCGGTGACATTTCCGCCCTCGCCGCCCTCAAGGGAAAGCTTGAGGAGAACGAGAAGGGTGAGTCCGCCGAATAAGCCTTGTCTTGATGGATTTCACTTTGACGATCCTCGGCACGGCCTCCGCCATGCCTATGGTCGATAGGTTTCAAAGCGCCCAGGTACTGTCCGTACATGGGCGCTTTTTCCTTATTGACAGCGGGGAAGGGGTCCAGAGGCAGCTTCTGAAGTACCATATTCCCATGCAGCGCATCGACTCGGTATTCCTCTCCCACATCCACGGGGACCATGTCTTCGGCCTTTTCCCCTGGCTGTCCACCCTCGGGATGCAGAAAAGGAACACTCCGCTGAACATCTATGCCCCGGCTTCCTTCCAGCCGATGCTGAAGTTCTTCCTTTCCTACTTCGGGCAGGGCGTGGACTTCGAAATCCGCCATCATCCCCTCACGATGAAGGAGCCGCAGACCGTGTATGAAACCAAGTCCCTTGAAGTGAAGGCCTTTCCCCTCAATCACAAAATCGAGACCTTCGGCTTCCTTTTCCGCGAGAAGGATCCGGGGATGAACATAATAAAGGAAAAGATAGCGGAATACGGCCTCGGCATCGAGGAAATAGGAAGAATCAAGAAAGGGGAGGACATCGTGCGGGACGGGAAGGTGATTCCGAACGGCGAACTTGCTTTCAGGCGCAGGGAGCCGCGCTCTTACGCGTATTGCAGTGATACCGCTCCTTTTCCGCAGCTGCCGCAGTGGGTCAGGGGAGTGGACCTTCTCTACCATGAGGCGACGTACACGGAGGAATTTTCCGGCCAGGCGGCGGAGAGATTCCATTCCACAGCCCGCCAGGCCGCCATGTGCGCGAGTCAGGCAGGAGCCGGCCGTCTCGTTGTAGGCCACTACTCTTCGCGGTGCCGGGATATCGCGGCCATCCAGGAGGAATGCCGGCAGGTCTTCCCCGAATCGGTAGCCGCTTCCGACGGCGACGTTTTCGAGATATAGCGATTTTTTCTTATATTTAGGGCATGAAAACCTGGAAGTTTCTGCCGTTTTTCCTGGGGTGTATCTGCCTTGTGGCAGCTGCGGCCGACAGCCCTCAGGAGAGATATATCGCGAAATACTCGGCCATTGCGGTGAGAGAAATGTACCGCTCGGGCGTCCCTGCCAGCATCACGCTGGCGCAGGGCCTTCTCGAATCCCGTTCCGGGGCGTCCCCCCTTGCCGCCAAGGGCAACAACCACTTCGGAATCAAGTGCCACGACTGGAAGGGGAAGCACATGTCCTATGACGACGACAAGAAGGGAGAGTGTTTCAGGGTCTATTCTTCCGCTGAGGAATCCTTCCGGGATCATTCCGATTTCCTGAGATACAGGGACCGCTACAAATTCCTTTTCGAAAATAAGACGACCGACTATAAATCATGGGCTTACGGTCTTAAAAAGGCAGGTTACGCCACCGACCCCGCCTATCCTTCCAAGCTGATAAAACTCATTGAGGATTACAACCTTTCCCGCTTTGACACCATGACAAGAGAGGAGGCCGCCGAATCCGCCGGGGCGGATGAAGAGGCTCCGGCCCTGGAGGAGAAAAAGGATGAAAAAGAGGTGACTCTTCCCATATCTGACAAGAAGACAAAGGTTTACAAAAGAAAGAAGAAGGCCCGCCCCGAGAAAAAATCTCATCATCACGCGGCCGAAGAGATAAGCGACGTTATTCCCGACTCTCCCCTCAGCATAGAAGAGCCCAAGCCCCTCGAGAGGTCCGTCGCCGAAGAATTCCGTTTTTCCATGTCCAGGCAGATGTATTCCCGCAACGGCGTTCCCTTCCTCAGCAGCGCCGAAGGCGAGACATATTCGTCCATAGCGAAAAACTACAACCTTTTCCTCAAGGAACTCCTCCGCTTCAACGACCTCTCCTCGGAGGAACCCCTCGCTCCAGGCACCATCGTCTATCTCCAGGCGAAGAAGAACAAGGCCGCCCGTGGGCTTGACAAATATATCGTGGACAGCGACGGGGAGAATCTTCGCGATATCTGCCAGAGGTTCGGCGTGAAGCTTTCCTCCGTGCTGAAACTCAACGGTTTCACTTCTGACCATCAGCCTCTTGAGGGAGATACCATCCTATTAAGATAACGTCCCGGATGAAAAAGAAAATCCTTTTTGCCGCGCTGGCC
>CAMOVV010000287.1 GCA_946627685.1 uncultured Bacteroidales bacterium | reverse complement strand
AAAATCTCCTATGAAGAGGCTGCCTCCATGGCCTGGCTCGGAGCGAGGGTTCTCCATCCCCTCACCATAGAACCGGCTCGCAGCCGTAACATTCCGATTTACGTAAAGAACTCATACAACATTCCTTGCGAGGGCTCAGCCGTCGTCAGGGGCGACCTTGCCACAGACGGTCCCAAGTCGATTGCCTTCCGTGAAGACATCGACTATCTCGAGGTGCGTACCCTTTCCCTCACCGGCACCGAGCTCATGGCCGGGAAAGTGCTGGAAATTTTTAATGACTACAGGATTAAAATTTGTCTTCTCAACTACTCCCAGGGTCTTCTCTGCCTTACCTTCGAGAAAGACCAGCCCGGTTTCGACGAGGCCCTTTCGGAGATTTCGAAAGTCGGGGAAGCCACCCTCTACCGAGACAAGGCGCAGATGAGCGTTGTGGGCAAGAACGTGACGTGCATCCCGGGCCTGAAAGACACCGTGCGTTCCTTCGCCGGGGGCATCGCCATGATTCATGACGACCCCGACGGGATGAGCGAGAGTTTCGTGGTGGACGTCGCCGGAGTGAGGAATGCCGTCAAGGAACTTCACAAAAAACTGTTCGGATGATGAAAGCAGTGATAAGCGGATATGGCCGTATGGGCCACATGATTGAGAAAACATTGGAAGCCAATGGGATAGAGGTCGCCGGGAAGAGTGAGGACATAGCCTCCTTCCCCGCCGGCGAGGCTGCCGGATGCGTGTGCATCGACTTCACCACCCCGGAGGCTTTCAGGAAGAACTACCCCGTCCTCGCGGCCAATTTCAAGGCCGTCGTCGTGGGTACCACCGGCTGGGATGACATCCGGGATGAGGTCATAGCCTGTTTCGAAAAAAACGGCACGCCGATGATACATTCATCCAACTTCTCTGTCGGGGTGAACGTGTTTTCCGCGGCCGTGTCCCTGGTTTCCAAACTGTTGGGAAAGGCCGGCGGATACAGCCCCTACATTGTGGAGAAGCATCACATCCACAAGCTGGACGCCCCCAGCGGCACTGCCAAGTCCCTTGCCAGGGAGGTGAAGGCCGGGATGGGAACGGACCCCGAAGTGACCTCCGTCCGCGTCGGCGAGCTTGCCGGCACCCACACCGTTGGTTTCGAGGGACTTGCCGACAGGATTACCCTCGAGCACGAGGCCTTTTCCCGCCAGGGTTTCGCTTCGGGAGCCGTCCTCGCCGCCAAAATGACAGAGGGGCTGACCGGAGTACATGAATTCAAAGAATTGTTTTTCAAGGATTAAGATATGAAAGAGAAGATATTCAGGGGTCTTGGAACCGCTCTTGTGACCCCGTTCAAGGATGGGGCGGTGGATTTCGACGCTCTCGGAGGAATACTCGAGCTCCAGAAAGCAGCCGGCGTCCATTTCCTCGTTCCTCTTGGAACAACGGCCGAGACTCCATGTCTCACCGCGACTGAAAAGGTTGATATCCTTGTGTTTACGAAGGAGCGTTGCCCGGGAGTCCCTCTGATTGCCGGCGCCGGCTCCAATTCCCTTTCGGCCACCATCGAGAACATCAGGCTCCTGTCCCCTTGCGAGCCCGACGCTTTCCTCGTGGTGGTGCCTTTCTACAACAAGCCCACCCAGGAGGGTATGTATCAATACTTCAAGGCGGTGGCGGAATCTACCGACAAGAATGTCGTCCTGTATAACGTGCCCGGCCGCACCGGGGCCAACATGAACGCCGAGACCACCCTCCGCCTTGCGGAGATTCCCAATATCGTCGCGGTCAAGGAGGCTTCCGGCAAGTATTCGCAGATTGCGGAAATCATCCGCTGCGCTCCCGAGGGGTTCAGCGTGCTGAGCGGCAACGACGACGAGACCCTTTCCCTGATGGCCACCGGGGCCGACGGCATTGTCAGCGTGGCCTCGAACATTGCTCCCGGCCCCATAGTGAAGATGGTCGAGGCGATTTGGGCGAACCGGATGGACGAGGCCAGAAGGCTGTTTTACAGTCTTTTACCCCTATACAAAAACTGTTTCGTGGAGCCCAGCCCCATCCCTGTCAAGGCCGGAATGAGCCTTCTGGGCCTGCTGCAAAACGAGCTGCGCCTTCCCCTCACCCCGGCGACCCCGGCCACCGTCGAACTGATGCGGCAGACTCTGGACAAGCTGGAATTGTAATTGGTCTGCTTCCGCGCTCTCACCCAGGGAGACCGTCTCGCTTCTCTCCGGTTCCCCTTCTTATCCTGCCGAGGGCGGCAGAGGTCCACTCGGGGGGGACAGTGCGGAAGCGAGAGAAAATGCACTGACAACAATAAATGCGATATTTGAGTAATGAACGACGAGCTTAAAAGATTCAACGAGGTATGCGATGCCCTTGAGAGGGGAGAGATAAGGGTCGCGGAGAAAAAGGATGGGAAGTGGGTCGTGAACGCCTGGATAAAAGAGGTGATACTGAGCGGGTTCCGCATCGGGAAAATGGTGGACCGCTCGGTGGATTACTATCCTTTTTTCGACAAGGACACCGTGCTTCCGAGACAGTTTTCCCTTGAGGACAAGGTGCGCATAGTGCCTGGAGGAACTTCCGTACGCAGAGGCGCTTACCTCGCTCCCGGAGTGATTGTCATGCCGCCGGCCTTCGTCAATATCGGAGCCTATGTGGACGAAGGGACCATGATTGATTCCCATGCCGTCGTCGGCTCCTGCGCCCAGGTGGGCAAGAGGGTCCATCTGGCCGCCAATTCGCAGGTGGGCGGAGTGCTGGAACCCATCGGGGCCGTGCCCACCGTCATCGAAGACGATGTGTTCATAGGAGGGGCCTGC
>CAMOVV010000286.1 GCA_946627685.1 uncultured Bacteroidales bacterium | reverse complement strand
CCCGCCAAAACGGAAGAAAGAAAGGCTGCCATTCGCGCCGCAGTCAAACGCTCGGCTTCGGCTGACGAGACCGAGATTTTCATAGAGACCCCCTACCGCAACGACGCCATGCTGGCGGACCTTGCCGCCATCTGTCCGGGCGCAGCGGAAATCTGCGTGGCCGCCGATCTGACCCTTCCTGACGCCTTCATCCGCACGCTCCCCGCACGCGAATGGAAATCCCTGATTGACAAAAGGTTCAAAATAGGAAAACGACCATGCGTATTTTTAATTCTGGCAAAGCAATGAAAACGGACGGAACCTCCACGATTGAAATAAACGGAATGAAGTTTCACTCCCGCATCGGCATCCTACCCGAAGAAAAGGAAAAGGGTGTGGACCTGACAGTGGATTTCAAAGGGAAAATCAATGTCGCCAAGGCTGTCGCGAAAGACGACATAGCCCTCGTCCCCGACGTGAGGGAGATCTGCAGGATGGTGGAAGAAGAGGTCATGAAGCCCTGCAACCTGCTCGAAACCCTTGCGGACAGGATTGTCAGGTCGATACGCAACTCGGACCTTGCCTTCTATGCAATAAAAGTGAAGGTGTCGAAACTTTGTCCCGGCCTGTACGGGGCAGAAAGCTGGAGCGCCACGGCAAGAATGAACTGGGACAACGAAAACTCCGACCTTTGAATATGAAAATAGCTTTCCTGACTCTGGGCTGCAAGCTTAATTACGCCGAGACTTCCACATACGAAAGGGGTTTCAACGCAGAAGGGCTGGAGACCGTCCCCTGGGATGAAGGGGCGGACGTGTATCTTGTCAACACCTGTTCGGTGACGGAGAGGGCGGACAAGAAGGCCCGCAACCTCATCCGCAAGGCGCACCGCCTTTCCCCCGATGCAAAAATCATAGTGACAGGATGTTACGCCGAGCTTCAAAGGGACCTTCTGAAGTCGATGGAGGGAGTGTCCCTGGTCTTCGGAGCGAAGGAAAAAGGAAAGGTGGTCCCGGACACGATGGCCCTTCTGAGGGGCGGGACTCCATCCTCCGACGAAAGCTACAAGGCCCGGAGCATGGCTGAAGAATACCGGGAAATATCCTCGGAGACCATGCCTGCCTACTCGACCGGGGAAAGGACCCGCTCGTTCCTGAAAGTCCAGGACGGCTGCGACAACTTCTGCGCCTACTGCACGGTGCCGTTTGCAAGGGGCCGGAGCCGGAATATTCCCATTTCCTCCATCGTAGCCCAGGCCGGCGAAATTGCCGCAGCGGGAGTGAAGGAAATCGTGCTGACAGGGGTGAACACGGGTGATTTCGGAAGGACGACGGGAGAGAGTTTTCTCAGTCTGCTTCAGGCGCTTGACAAGGTGGAAGGAATTGAAAGATACAGGATTTCATCGATAGAGCCGAACCTCATCACCCCTGAAATCGTGGATTGGATAGCTTCGGGGACAAAAATCCAGCCCCATTTCCACATACCCCTCCAGAGCGGAAGCGACGCCCTCCTCTCTTCCATGGGAAGGCGTTATGACACAACCCTTTTCGCTGACAGGACAGACTATATCCGCTCGGTGATGGACCGCCCCGGGGAGCCTCGGGTCTTCTTCGGAATCGATGTCATAGCCGGGCTTCCCGGGGAGACCGAAGAACTCTTCCTCCAGACATACAACTTCCTTAAAGACAGGATTCGCCCCGCCTTCATCCACGTTTTCCCCTATTCCAGACGGCCGGGGACAAAGGCCTATTCGATGAAGGGACAGGTCCGGGAAGGGATCAAGACCGAAAGGGTCGCCGCCCTGGAAGAGCTGTGCGAAAAGCTGCACGGGGATTTTGTCGCAGCCAACAAAGGCCTGAGGTCCAAGGTTCTCTGGGAATCAGACATTAAGGACGGAATGATGGGAGGATATACCTCAAACTATATTAGAAAGGAAGCCCCCTGGGACCGTTCCAGGGTGGGGACGATAGAAGAAATCGAAATATGACGGATAAAGCCAGACTGACCTTCCTCGGAACAGGCACTTCCCAGGGGGTCCCGATTATAGGATGCGGCTGCGAGGTATGCGCCTCGGACGACAGCAGGGACAAAAGATTCCGCTCCTCCGCCCTGGTGGAATACAAAGGACTGAAGATTCTGGTGGACGCCGGACCCGACTTCCGGATGCAGCTTCTCCGCCAGAAAGTTTCCCACCTCGACGCCATCCTTCTCACCCACAACCACAAAGACCATACGGGAGGACTCGACGACACCCGTTCCCTCAACTACATTGACGCCCGCACGACGGAAATCTACTGCGAGGAAAGGGTGCTGAAATCCCTCGAAACCGAGTACCCCTATGCCATCGAAGAACCGAAATACCCCGGCGCCCCGGTCTGGAACATACACGTCATAGACCCCTCTCCCTTCATTGTCCGTCCCGACAATGGCAGGGAACTCATCTGGACCCATGACGTAGGATACGGCTATGCCCTCCCCGACGGCAGGGTGGAGCCCTGCAGGACCGTCATAGACAAGGCTTCGGACGAAGGAGAAGGGGCGAAGGTGATTCCCGTCAGGGGTTTCCACGACAAGATGCCAGTCCTCGGCTTCCGCTTCGGGAACATAGCCTACATCACCGACATGAGCCGCCTTCCCGACGAAGAGCTGGAAAAGCTGAAAGGACTTGAACACGTGACCCTCAACACCGTAGGCTACCGAAAACATCACTCCCACTTCTCGCTTGACGAGGCTCTGGAGCTGGCCGGCAGAATCGGGGCCCGGCACACCTGGCTCACCCCCCTGAGCCACACGTTCCCCCGCCACGCCAGGTTTTCCGAA
>CAMOVV010000285.1 GCA_946627685.1 uncultured Bacteroidales bacterium | reverse complement strand
GTGGTGCCGTATCCGTTGAAAATGTTGTGGGTGAGGACTTTCTGGTAGCGGATGCAGGCCGCTTTCTCGAGGGGGCTGCCCATGGTGACGATACCCTTGAGGGAGGAGAGGTCGTAGGGGTTTCTTTCCTGCTCGTCGGCCAGGCTGCCAAGCACCGTGGGAACGCCTATGATGAAGGTGATGCCGTAGCGGGACACGTAGTCGAGGGTGGTGGCGGCGTCGAACTTGGGGAGGACCACCATACATGCTCCGGCATAGAGGGCGGGGCAGGGGCCTGCGCAGTGCACGCCTCCGCGGTGGAACCAGGGGGTGGTGTTGATGGTTACGTCCCTGTAGCTCATCGGGAAGTGTATCATCACGTCGTGGGAGGAGAGGACTTCGTTTATGCTGGTGAGGGGAATCGCTTTCGAGTGTCCGGTTGTGCCGGAGGTGTACAGGCGGGTGGTCTCGTCATAGATGTTGTGTTCCACGGCGGGGTCCTCGTCACAGGCTCCCTTCACGAAATCCTTATAGGTAACGGCGCCTTCGGCACCTTCGTCTTCTATCGCGACGAGAATGTCGGGACGGAAAGAAGCGAGGCTCAGGGCCATGTTCACGGTTTCCTTGAAGGCGGTGTTGAACATAAGCACCTTGGGCTTCGAATCGTCGATGTTCCAGGCCAGTTCGCCGGGACTGAAACGGAAGCTCACCGGGCAGCACACGATGCCGGTTTTGTGGCAGGCCACGTAGCCGAAGGTAAATTCCGGGCAGTTGATAAGCTGCATCATCAGCACGTCTCCTTTTCGGAGTCCGGCTCCGGTGAGGGCGCCCGCGAGACGGTTCGCCTCGGAGTTCAGCTGCCTGTAGGTCCAGGACCTTCCGTCCGAAGGGTTTATCATGGCCATGCGGCCGCCGTACCTTCTGACATTTCTCATGAATCCTTCCACCCAGGTGTAGCGGGATTCGAATATTTTCTTGAAATCGTCCATGCTCGTTTTTGTTTTCACATCAAAGGTAAACGCGTGAAAAAAGGAAAACAAATTCATGCGGAAAAATGGATTTTATTGTGGGAAAATTGGACAGAAATGGCCATAAAAGGGCCGTTTTCTTGAAAAATATAGTCTTTTTTCGCATCTTTGCGGCATGAGCGGAGAAAGCAGAACCCTGCGGCTTGACATGGTGCCCCGCACCGCCCGCACCATTTATGTAAAAGACGAATTCGTCATTTCCGACACCCTCGAAATCAGGGTGCCGGCTTCCATGTCCGCTCTCCTGAAGGCTGGGAAGCCGACCAGGACCCTGCATCCCGTCGGGCTGGAATTTCCCTACCGCATAGGCTTCAACGCCATCGTTTTCGTGGTGGAAGGCTGCGTGGACTGCACCCTCAACACCGAGGATTTCCATGTTCAGGCCAGCGCCGTGCTTATAATGCCTTCCGCGGTGATGCTGAGGGCTCTCAGCTGGCAGGCCGGCACCAGGATAGTGCTTTTCGCCTACAATGACGGCAAACTGTTCTCGTCCATGACTTCCCGTTCCGCGAAAATACTCAAGACGGAGATGATAGTCCCTTTCGTCATGTATATGAAAAGGGACAGGATGGACCGTTACCTTCAGCTGCTCCAGGTACTCCTGCATGTGGCCGAAGGCGGGAAAGATTATGATTTCCAGGACGATATCATAAACGGCTCCGCGCGGATGCTCTGCGGGGGACTCGCGAAGATGATTGTGGAAAAGAAGTCATTCAAAAGCCATACTCCGAGGGAAGTGGCTCTCATGCAGGAGTTTGTGAGCCTGGTCCAGATTCATTGCCGGGAACGGAGGGACCTGGAATTCTATGCCGGGGCCCTTTGCGTCTCACCGAAATACCTTTCAAGGATTGTTAGCAAGGTGTCCGGGAAGAAGGCCCTCATGATAATAAGGGAGGCCGTCATCACGGAGGCGGAGTCCCTTCTCAAGGGAGGGAAGTACAATGTCCAGCAAATCAGCGATATGCTGAATTTCCCCAATCCTTCGTATTTCGGCCGTTATTTCCTCAAGGCCGAGGGAAAGACTCCAAGGAAGTATATGCTGTCGGAGTAGGTCAGGGCTTCAGGGAGAGGACTTTTTCCACGACCGGAGCCATGTCGTAGTATTTGTATTCGGCCAGTCTTCCTCCGAAAATCACATTGTCAAGCCTCGCGGCCATCTCCTTGTATCCGGAGGCGAGCGCCTCGTTCCGGCTGTCGTTTACGGGGTAGAAAGGTTCCATTCCGTCTTTCCATTCGGCGGGATATTCCCGGGAGATGACCGTGTGGGGAATCTTTTCCGCCCCGCCTTCCGGAAGCTCGAAATGCTTGTGCTCGATGATTCGGGTGTAAGGAACGTCCCCGCTCGTGTAGTTGACCACGGCGCATCCCTGGAAATCTGCCTTGGGGAGGTCTTCCTGCTCGAAACGGAGGCTCCTGTAGTCCAGCCGTCCGAGGCTGTAGCCGAAATACCTGTCCAGAGGCCCGGTGTAAACGGTTTTCTCCGCCAGGGAGTCCCAGTAGTCCCTCTCTTCGAAATAGTCGCAGGAGGTCCTTGTCTCCACGCCCTTCAGAAGACCGTCCGTCAGGTTGTTGTACCCTCCGCGGGGGATTCCCTGGAAGGGGTCGTCGAAATAATTGTTGTTATAGGTGAAACGAAGGGGAAGCCGGCGGATGATGAAGGAGGGAAGCTTGTCGCAGGGCCGGCCCCACTGTTTCATCGTATATTCCTTTATCAGAATGTTGTAGATGTCGTCCCCGACAAGAAGGCGGGCCTGCTGCTCGAGGTTTTCCGGCGGACGGCCTCCAAGCTCTTC
>CAMOVV010000284.1 GCA_946627685.1 uncultured Bacteroidales bacterium | reverse complement strand
AAAGGATGTGGTGAGCCTTCTCAAGCTGAGGGCCAGCTACGGCTCCGTCGGTAACGCCGGCATCCCGAGCTACAGGACTTTCACGACCTTCAACTCCGGAAATATCATTTTCAACAAGCAGAAATATCCCATCGTCACCTCCGGCCGTCTCGGCAACAAGGACCTGCAGTGGGAGGTTTCCACACAGTATGACCTCGGTGTCGATGTCAGCCTCTGGAACGACCGCGTGAACCTCATCGCGGATTTCTACCGCAGGGACACCCACGACATGCTCTACGAGAAGCAGGTGCCCATCACCACCGGTCACGGCTCTTCCTGGACCAACCTGGGACTCATCCGCAACAACGGATTTGAGATTACCCTCAACGCCCATGTCATCGACAAGGGACCGTTCCAGTGGGATGTCGATTTTATCATGGCAGACAACATCACCAAGGTGATAGACGTCAACAAGGACGTTCTCTACGGCGGTTCCTTCGATATGGGCGTCTATACCATACGTTCTGAAGAAGGCACCGAGCTCGGACAGTTCTGGACCTACCACTGCCTCGGAATCTGGCAGCTGGACGAAGTGGAAGAGGCCCTCAAATACGGACGCCATCCCGGCGACTACAAGTTCGAGGATGTCAACCACGACTACATCTATGACGACAGGGACCGCAAATACGGCGGCCGCGTCACTCCGAGATATGAGTTCACCCTGGTCAACACGTTCTACTGGAAGGGATTCTCCCTCATGATAGACCTTGCGGCCAAGACCGGCTTCAACGTCCTCTGCGGCGTCTGGGGCACCCAGTACATGTCCACGGACGGTGTCCATGAGCCTGTCAGGTGGGCCTGGACTCCCAACAACCAGGGAACACTGGTCCCTGCCAACCGTACCGGCGGCGACTATTTCGGCACCATCGATACCGGCGACCAGGATATCTACAAGGGAGACTTCCTGAAAATCAGGAATATCGCCCTGTCTTACGACCTCAAGAGGGACCTCTTCAAGAACAACAAGTTCTTCAAGGGAATGTCCGTCGGCGTCAACGCCGAGAACGTAGCAACGTTCACGAGGGTCCCTGCAAGGGATATTGAAGATGCCGGATGGGGCAACACCTTCGGCGCCATCGGCGGAACCTATCCCAAGCCGATAACCGTCTCCGGAACTGTCAAACTTATCTTCTAAACCACGAGAGCGATGAAAAGAACATTTATCATGATAATGACTGTCGCCATCTCAGCGGTGATGACAGTATCCTGCACGGGCTTCCTGAAAGAAGAGCCCAAGACCTTCGAGCAGCCCGGCAACTTCTATAACAATGAAGACCAGATATTACAGGGAGTCATGGGCGCCTATCTCGGCATCCGCTGCCCCCTGTACGGTACCGGAGCCAATCAAGGCGGCGAAAACGTGGTCTTGACGGAAATGCTCTGCGGCTATGCCGAGAGGACATCGTCCATATTCGGTGAACTCGCCGAAATATTCAACATGACGATAAACCCCGACAACGCCTTCGTCGGCAGCACCTTCAGCGCGATGTACACCGACCTAGAGAACGTCAACCAGATGATCGACGTCCTCCAGAACAAGGAAGGCATCGACGACATCCTCTCCGAGGACAAAAAGAGCAGGTACCTGGCCGAGATGTATTTCCTCCGCGCCTACTACTACAGCTACCTGGTGCGGTTCTACGGGCCCGTTCCCCTCAAGCTGACCCCCACCACCGGCCTTGCCGACGCCCAGCTGCCCCTGAATTCTGAAGCCGAAGTATTCGGCCAGATCATCGACGACCTGGAATATGCCGAAAGCCTTTCCTCCAAGATGGAGTGGAACTACGCAGACGGAAGGATTTCAAAGGGTACTATCAAAGCCTATCTCGCAAAGATGTACCTCACGATGGCCGGATACCCCATACAGGACGCCTCCTATTATGACAAGGCGTACTCAAAGGGCCTCGAGGTCATCAAAAGCGGTGTCTTCTCCCTCTACGACACCTACGATGCAGCCCGCAAAGGATACGACACCAACGGCAAGGAGTACCTCTTCAGCGTACAGTGCATGACAAACGAGTATGACAATCCTCTCCACATGATCGGCGTCCCCCGCAACGGAGCGACGACCTTCATCCCCGTCATATCCTTCTACGAGCCCCCGAGGCCCGGCGGCGGCTGGAGACCCTGCGCGGAGTTCTACAACTCCTATCCCGAGGGTGATGCCAGGACAGCCAACCACGCATACTACTTTACTTCGCAGAAATCCGTCGATGGAACCGTCACGCATACTTTCGCCCCTTCCCTCTACAAGTACTGGGACGAGGCCTGCGCCACCGGAACTGACGGAAAATCCGGAGTCAACTTCCCTCTCATCCGCTACACGGACGTGCTGCTGACGGTCGCGGAGGCCGCCTGCAAGGGTGGTTCCACCACGGATTCCGATGCAATCGACGCCTACTGGCAGGTTCGCCACAGGGCCATGCCTTCGGAAAGCAAGCCTTCCTCCATCTCCTTCGACCAGGTGTTCAAGGAGAGAATGTGGGAGCAGGCCTTCGAGGGACAGAACTGGTTCAATATGATCCGTACCCGGAAAGCCTATGACTTTGCAAGGGATGCGGTCGTGGATCTGGTCGGCTACAAAGCGCCGAAGTTGAATTCCCCTTTCACGGCTGACGACCTTCTTCTGCCCTACCCTGCAAGCCAGGTCCGTCTTAACCCCAATCTTGTCAGATAACGATTATGAAAAGATTTTTCAAAATACCGGTCTTCCTGACCGCCGCGGTCCTCTTCCTGTCGGCGCTGTCTTCCTGCGTGGAAGTGGCGCCCACGAAAGAGC
>CAMOVV010000283.1 GCA_946627685.1 uncultured Bacteroidales bacterium | reverse complement strand
GGGGCGGACGGTAACAAGGACGGCTCCGTCATTCTGAAGCCTGCCCTGAGCTGTTGAAGGGCGAAACGAAGAATCTGCTGCCACGACAGCCATGCAAGCCCCGGTTGGCGCCGTGACAGGGAATGGTCGATATGGGTCTCGGAAAGGCTTGGGACGGTAGCCTGCCGGGAGCTGCCATGCCTGAGCAGGATTCGGGGAATGCGGAGCCGGATTCGGAGAATGTGGAGCCGGATTCGGGGAATGTAGAGCCGGATTCGGAGCCGGAAAACGGAATGACGATAAACCGGAACAGAGAGTATCGGACAATGCGGGATTATTGCCGGAGATATTCGGCGGTGAAGGAGGCGCCGTTGGCGGCGAGGTCTTCGGGAGTGCCCTGGAAGACGATTTCTCCGCCCTTGTCGCCGGCGTCGGGGCCGAGGTCTATGACCCAGTCGGCATTGCGTATGACATCGAGGTTATGCTCAACGACAACGATTGTATGGCCTCCGGCCAGAAGCGTGTCGAAAGCCTTGAGGAGCTTTTCAACGTCGTAGAAATGAAGGCCGGTGGTGGGTTCGTCGAAGATGAACATTATCCTCTCCCCTCTCGGGTTGTCCGAGCCACGGCTGACGGACAGGAAATACGCCAGCTTTATCCTCTGGCTTTCACCGCCGGAGAGGGTACTGCTGCTCTGACCGAGTTTTATATACGAAAGTCCCACATCCACAAGCGGTTGCAGACGCCGGGCGATATCCGCCGCCTGTTCTTCCGGCTGGGAGGAGAAAAATGATATGGCATCGGCCACGCTCATGTTGAGGATGTCGTCGATATTCTTGCCCTTGTACCTGACTTCCAGGATTTCCGGCTTGAACCTCTTTCCACCGCAGGACTCGCAGACCATGGTGACGTCGGCCATGAACTGCATCCCGATTTTGACGTACCCGTCTCCCTGGCATTCCGGGCAGCGTCCCCCGTCCTGGTTGAAGGAGAAAAACGATGGCGTAAACCCGTTGATTTTGGCGAACTGCTGTTCGGAGAGGAGTTTGCGGATGGCGTCATATACCTTGAGATAAGTGACGGCGTTGGACCTGGAACTCTTCCCTATCGGACTCTGGTCCACGAACTCCACCCTGGTAATCCTGTCAATGTTCCCGCTTAGGCGGCGGAACACTCCCGGAGCGTCTCCCGTCTCGTTTATTTTCCTGTAAAGGGCAGGATACAGGATATCTCCGACGAGGGATGATTTCCCGGACCCGCTCACGCCGGAAACGACCGTAAGGGCTCCCAGGGGGAATTTTACGGTAATGTCCTTCAGGTTATGCTCCATGGCCCCTTCGACGGTGATGGAATAATTCCAACTGCGTTTTTCCCTCATATATCTCTTCCTCTCTCCGGAAAGGTACCTGAGGGTCAGCGACGAAGGAATCGCTTTTTCCGGTATGCCCTTCAGAATCGAGCCGGTGAACACCACCTCGCCACCGTTCACCCCGGCCCTCGGCCCCATGTCGATGAGCATGTCGGCGGAACGGATAATCTCCTCGTCATGTTCCACCACGACTACGGTGTTCCCTATGTCCCTGAGGCGTTTAAGCACATTGATGAGCCTGGCTGTGTCCCTCGGGTGAAGGCCTATGGACGGCTCGTCCAGGATATACATGGAGCCCACGAGGGAGCTTCCAAGCGCGGTGACGAGGTTAACCCTCTGGCTCTCACCTCCTGACAAGGTGTTGCAGGTACGGGAAAGAGTCAGGTATGAAAGGCCGACGTCGGAAAGGGACTTGAGGCGGTAAACGATTTCCCCGATGGTCTTGGAGGCGATTTCCATATCATAGGGGGAAAGGGACAGAGCACTGAAAAATCCGATGAGCTGCTCTACCGTCATGTCCAGAAGCTCCGCTATGTTCTTCCCGCCGACCTTGACGTAAAGAGCCTCCGGTCTCAGCCTCGACCCGTGGCAGTGGGGACAGACAGTCCGGCCGGAGAAGCGGTTGAGCATGAATTTATACTGTATCTTGTAGCGGCTGGCCTTGACCCATTCGAAAAATTCATCCAGTCCTACGAAGGTACTGTCGTCATTCTCGTCCATCCTCTCATTCCATATCACGTCCCTCTCCTTCTGGGAGAGATTGCACCACGGCTCGAAAATCCTGATTCCATTTTTTGAAGACGCCGCGACGAGCCTGTCCTTGAACCATCCCATCTTATCCCCTCTCCAACAGGCGATTGCCCCGTCGTAGATGCTTTTCGACTTATCCGGAATCACGAGGTCTTCGCTGATTCCGATGATTTTCCCAAGGCCCCCGCACTCAGGGCAGGCACCGAGAGGGCTGTTAAAGCTGAAAAGGTACTCGTCGGGACGGCGGAACGTAATTCCGTCCATTTCCATCCTGTCGGAGAACCTCCGCTCTTCCCCGCTTCCTTCCCTCAGCACATACATCGTCCCCTCCCCTTTGGAAAAGGCTGACTCGATGGAAGAAAGAAGACGGGTCTTGAGGTCTTCCCTTTCGGTCCCGGACATCTCCGGATAGATTCGCGCCCTGTCCACGAGGAGCCTCAGCCCGACGGGGAAGTTCCCGCTTTCCGAAAGTTTCATGACGTCCTCTATCCTCACCGGAGAGTCGCCGTAGAACCTTGAGAAGCCCTGCTCCTTGAGAGAGAGCATGTACTCCACCTTGTCATCCCTCGAGTCCCAGCGGGTTTCGGCGAGAACATACACCGTACCGGCCTCTCCGTCAAGGATATACCTCAGCACGTCGGATGCCGTGTCGCATTTCACCTCCTTGCCGCTGACCGGGGAGAAGGTGTGGCCGACCCTTGCGAAAAGGAGCCTGACGTAGTCGTAGATTTC
>CAMOVV010000282.1 GCA_946627685.1 uncultured Bacteroidales bacterium | reverse complement strand
TGTGGGAAGCCATGGAAGCCGACCCCTCCGTCCGACTCAAATACGCCAACAAATATGCAGGCAGCGCCAACGGCTGGAAGAAATGGCAGGGTGAAGACCTCGCCTTCAAGAAGCTGAACATCATCGGCCGCGAAGAGCAGAAAGAGGCTGATTTCATGGCCTGGGTCAACGCGAAGAACAACCGCAAGGAAAAATACGGAGACGCCCTCAGGAAAATCAACGAGGGTGTGGTCGCCGACAAGCAGGCTTCCCAGGACGTCCGCCTTCTCGTCGAATCCCTCATGAGAATCGAGCTGACCTCCTTCCCCGCCCAGTACATCTCACTGGCGCTCAGGGACATCAACTCCGGCAAGGACACCGCCTCCGCCCTGAAGAATGCCTACTCAAGGCTCCAGAACGCCTACAAGGACTATTACGAGCCCCTCGACCGCAAGGAGGCCGCTGCCCTTATGAAATTCTACAGGGAAAACGCCACCCCCGACAACTATCCTTCCATCGAAGGCAAGGATTTCACCACCATGGACATTGACGCCTTCGTCAAAGACCTTTTCGACTCCTCTTCCTTCACCTCCCCCGAGAAAGCGGAGAAAGCCGTCGCCGCCGGTCTTGACGCCGTCCAGGCCGACCCTGCCTTCACGCTCTACAACAACTTCGTAGAGGTTCTCATGAAGCTTTATCCGGCCTCTTCCGCCCACGCGGGACAGATTGCCGAAGGCTCGAAGGCTTTCGGAGCCGGCCTTATGGAATGGAAGAAAGACGAGCCCTCCTACCCTGACGCAAACTTCACGATGAGGCTCACCTACGGCACCGTGAAGCCCTACTCCCCCAAGGACGGCATTTCCTACTGGAACCACACCACCCTCGCCGGCGTCTTTGAGAAAGAGGACCCCGACAACTACGAATTCAGGGTTCCCGCCAAACTCAAGACCCTCTGGGAGAACAAGGACTTCGGCAACTACCTTGACAAGGACGGCACCCTCCACACCTGCTTCCTTTCCAACAACGACATCACCGGAGGAAACTCCGGAAGCCCCGTGCTTGACGCCGACGGCTGCCTCATCGGCCTCGCCTTCGACGGCAACTGGGAGAGCATGTCCAGCGACGTCATGTTCGAGCCCGACCTCCAGAGGTGCATCAACGTGGACATCCGCTTCGTCCTCTTCATGATTGACAAATTCGGCGGCGCAGGCTACCTGCTCGACGAAATGACCTTTGTAAAATAAACCTCTTTTAATGGATCAATACGAGGTACTTAAACTGCTCCACGAAGTCACTCACCCCGGAAAGGGCGACCAGGACATCGTGGAGCTTGGTTTTGTAAATGATATAAAAGTTGAAGACAGGAAGGTCATGCTGACCCTCGCCTTCCCGGGAAGGAAGGACCCCCTGGCCGACTACCTTGCAGGCAGCGCCAGGGCCGTCCTCTACCGCAACCTCCCGGAAGGAACCGAGGTGGAGGTCAAGACCGTAGTCAAGGAAGCCGCGGCGAAGAAAAAGCAGCAGGAGCTTGGCACCGAGGAGGTTGAGCATATAGGCCACATTATCGGCATCGCCTCCGGAAAAGGCGGGGTGGGCAAATCCACTGTCGCAGTCAACCTGGCCATAGCCCTCGCTCGTATGGGTTACCGGGTGGGACTTGCCGACGCGGACGTCTATGGCCCATCGGTACCGACCATGACCGGCACGGAAGACGCCGCTCCCGAGGCGATTGAAGAAGACGGCAAATCCGTCATCCTTCCCATTGAGAAATACGGGGTCAAGTGGATGAGCATCGGATATTTCGCCCGCAAGGGCCAGGCCCTCATCTGGAGGGGACCGATGGCCAGCAGCGCCCTCAAGCAGCTGATTCTTCAGGTCCGTTGGGGAGAGCTTGACTATCTCCTCATCGACATGCCTCCGGGAACCGGCGACATCCATATCAGCCTCGTTAACGACATCCCGATGGAAGGGGCCGTCGTCGTCACGACACCCCAGGAAGTGGCCCTCGCCGACGTGGAAAAGGCCCTCGATATGTTCCGGAACGAAAAGGTGAACAAGAAAGTCTTCGGCATCGTCGAGAACATGTCCTGGTTCACCCCTGCCGAACTGCCCGAAAACAAGTATTATATTTTCGGGAAAGACGGTGGGCTCCGTCTGGCAGAAAGCCTCGGCCTTCCCCTGCTGGGTCAGATTCCCATCGTCCAGGGAATAAGGGAGGGCGGAGATTCCGGAGAACCGTCCGCCCTGTCATCACGTCCCGACGCCCTCGCTTTCCTGGAGCTGGCCGGGAAACTGGTCGCCGCGGCAGAGTAAGCCCTATTTGAAAATCTTCCTCGAGAAAATGGTGAGATAAATCCTCCAGTTGGCCCAGATGTGGCCGCCGGAGGTTTCTTCATATTCGTAAGGGTAGCCCTTGGAATCAAAGTATTTCCTGAGCTTCTCGTTGCCCTCGTAGAGGAAATCGGTCTTTCCGATGCCTATCCAGTAGAGCTTGGGCTTCTTGGAGAAGAGGGTGGCTATCTGCTGCTCGGCCACGGGGTCGATTTCGTCGCTCACAACCCTTTTTCCGTCAACATAAGAAACCTTGTTGATGAAGGCCGCGGCAGAGAAAAGTCCCATGTAGTCGAAGGTGTCAGGCCATCTCTTTGAAATCTGGAAGGTGTGGCCGCCGCCCATGGAGAGGCCGCAGATGGCCCTGGAGGCCTTCTTGGGGATGGTCCTGTAGTGGGAGTCGATGTAATTCACGACATCGGGGAAACTCTCGTCCATGGTGGCCGCAGCCTGGCCGCGAACACGACCTCCGACGGTGGAAGCGTTCACCTCGGCGGCGAACTCACCGGGAGCGGCGGGGGTGTTGGGGT
>CAMOVV010000281.1 GCA_946627685.1 uncultured Bacteroidales bacterium | reverse complement strand
GTTAGAGAAAAGTTCGGGGTCAATTCCCAGCCGAGCTACGTGATTCTGGATTCAGAAGGGAAACAGCTCCTGCCCACAAGGGGATACAACCTTGACGTTGAAGGGTTTATCTCCTTCCTGCAAAGCGGGATAAGCGCATACGGGAAAAATTAGTCCCTGTTCAGGTTAGGACGGTGGAGAGACTTCCTGAGAAGTTTCTCCGCCGTTTTCACTTTCTCGATTTCGGAAGGGCTGAGAGCCCATTCGCAGAATCTCTGCCAGATGTAATCCTCGGCAAGGGATGACGGGTGGACCATATCCTCGGCATAAAAACGATAGTCCCTCAGCTCGTCCATCATGATTTCGTAAGAGGGGAAATACGCCGCCCTTTCCGGGAAAGCCGCGCAGACTTTATCGACAGCAAGAAGAAGGGAGCTCTTGCTGACCTGGTTGCCGTGGGCCCCGTCTGAGAGATGGCGTATCGGGCTCACGGTAAAAATGAATTTCTTATCCGGGAAACGTTCCACCATCCTGCACAGCAGGGAGGCCGTTGTCCCTGAGGGAAGAAACTCCCTTGAAAACTCTTTCCCGTCCCTTTTCAGGCAGTTGGAGACCACCTCCCCCGTCTTTAGGCTGCGGAAACACCAGCTGGTGCCGAGGGTGACAATCACTACGCCGGCCTTATGGAAAAAAGCCGACGCGCCGGAGAGGGAAGCATTCGCGTTTTCCAGAAAATCCTCTTCGGAAGCCCTTGCAAAAGACGTGTGATGGCTGAACGAGCAGACAAGGCCGGCGCCAGCCCCCATCATCACGCAGTCCTCCTTCCCGAAAGGGATGCCCGAGGACAGCCTCATCAGGCTGTTATACACGGAAACGGGATTGTAAAGGGTGCCGAAAGGGTTTACGCGCACCTTGAATCCCCCGCCCTCCATCAGGCGTCCCACGGAATCCGCAAAGCAGCTCCCCAGAACGACATAGCCCTCGTCAAGGCCCGACGGAAACGCCCACGCGCCAACTTCGACCGGTGTCTGTAGTTTCATCCCCATAATTGGTTTGTTTTATCGCAAAATTAGTATTTTTGCCTTATGAAAAAAACTATCCTCCCGATTCTAGCCTCACTGCTTTGCCTTTTGACCTCTCCGTCCGCGACAGCCGGCAACGGTCCGGACAAAGACGGAAAGATAAAGCCCGTCTACGACATAGCCTTCTACTATAACCTGGACAACAGGGACATAAGCTCTTCAGGCGAGAGATTTACAAATTCCATGATTATCAACGCCGCCCAGCTCACTCCCCTGGCGGGGATAATGGTGAACCAGGGAAAGGACGTTACCCACAAGGTGATGGCCGGTGTGGACATCGTGCGCAACATGGGAGAGATTCCCACCGGACCAGACAACGAAAAGCTCAACAACTCCTTCCTTTTCAAGGAAATCCTCATGTACTACGAGGTTACGGCGAAATACGGCGGCACGGACCTGACCCTTGACGCCGGCATTTTCCCCCGCGGCCGCGCCAACGGAATTTTCACGAAGCCCTTCATGTCCGACTCCGTTTACTGGGTCTCGAACAATTTCGCCGGATTACTCGCAAAGGCGGACCGGCCGCGCTCCCACTACGAAATCGGGCTGGACTGGTACGGGATGAAAGACAGGGACCGCAGGGAGGAATTCCGCGTCTTTTCCTACGGAATCACCAAACTTACCCCTGTCATCAGCGCCGGATGGAGGTTTTCCGGCCACAGCTACGGAGGCTCGGCCACCGTCGGTGGCATCGTGGATGACATCCTGGCCGTCCCCTTCGTCCAGGCGGACATCCCCTCCTGCTTGCAGCAGCTTCAGGCGGAGCTCTCCTGGCTTCAGGGAATCCAGAGGGACAGGCGGACGCAGGAAGGTTTCCTGACGTGCGGCGGCCCCCAGCTGGGGATAACGGCCGGGGTGCATAACGTGTTCCTGCGCAACACCCTTTACTGGGGTTCCGACATGATGCCTCTCTACGATGCAGCGGACAGCGGAGGAAGGAAATACGGGGCCAACCTCTATTGGGGCACCCCGTTCTACATGGTACACAACGACAAAGACAAAAGCCCGGAGCATTGGGGAACCTACGACCGTCTCGAATTCTCCTGGGAGCCGAGGATTTCAAAATATCTGTCTCTCGGCATCGGAGCCGTCCTCCATTTCAACGAATGGAGATTCTCCGGCTGGCAGCAGAAAATCACCCTTGCATTTAATTTCGCGAACTGACGACATGAAAAAAATCCTGATTCGGACAGCTGCGGCTGCCATCATCCTCCTTTCCTCATGCACGGGAGCCCCAAGCGACGGGGTCCACACCCTCACCCTCCTCACGACCAATGATGTACACGGCACCTGGTTCGACTCCACCTACACCGGCGGAGGCTCCCGCAGGTCCCTTTTCGCCATCAACACCATCGTGGACAGCGTCCGCTGCGCCGAAGGCAGGGAGAACGTCATCCTCGTGGATGCCGGAGACTGCCTCCAGGGAGACAACGCCCCCTATTACTACAACTATATCGACACACTTTCCCCCCACCTCTTCCCGAGGCTGATGTCCTACATGGGGTATGACGCCGTGGTTGTCGGCAACCACGACATAGAGACCGGGCACGGAGTCTATGACAGGGTGACGAAAGAACTGAAAGCCAAAGGAATCCCCTTCCTCGCAGGCAACGCCCTGCGCACCTCCGACCGGAAGCCCTATTTTCCCGTTTACACCATCGTGAAAAGGGCCGGCCTGAAAGTGGCCATCCTCGGGTACACCAATCCGAACATGAAGGAATGGCTCCAGGAAGAACTCTTCAGCGGAATGACTTTCGAAAGCCTCATTCCCATCGTCCAGAACGAC
>CAMOVV010000280.1 GCA_946627685.1 uncultured Bacteroidales bacterium | reverse complement strand
TCGAGATTGTTGGGCACCCAGATACGTCCGTCGTTTCTCAGGGACTCGGACATGAGCGTAAGCTTGCTCTGCTGGTCGCCGTGACGGGGAATGCAGGTGGGATGAATCTGGGCGAAGCAGGGATTTGCGAAGAATGCTCCCTTCTTGTAGCACTGCCATGCTGCGGAACCGTTGCTGTTCATGGCATTGGTGGAAAGGAAATAGGTATTTCCATATCCTCCGGTAGCTATGACGACGGCATGGGCGCCGAACCTTTCGAGTTTTCCGGTGACGAGGTTCCTGGCTATAATACCCTTTGCCTGGCCGTTCACTATCACCAGGTCCAACATTTCATAGCGGGGATAGCTGGTAACCGTACCTGCGGCAATCTGACGGTTAAGGGCCGCATAAGCTCCAAGGAGAAGCTGCTGTCCGGTTTGTCCCCTCGCATAGAAGGTACGGCTTACCTGCACGCCGCCGAAAGAACGGTTGGCAAGATAACCGCCATATTCCCTTGCAAAAGGAATACCCTGTGCTACACACTGGTCTATTATGGCCGTACTGACCTCGGCAAGACGATACACATTTGCCTCGCGTGAACGGTAATCCCCTCCCTTGATTGTATCATAGAAGAGACGGTACACGGAGTCATTGTCGTTCTGGTAATTCTTTGCAGCGTTGATACCTCCCTGGGCTGCGATTGAATGGGCCCTTCGGGGGGAATCGCTGATACAGAAAACTTTCACATTGTAGCCCAGCTCACCTAAAGAAGCGGCTGCGGAAGCTCCGCCGAGACCCGTACCAACTACGATAATCTCGAGCTTTCTTTTGTTGTTGGGGCTGACAAGACGAATTTCCGACTTACGCTTTGTCCATTTTTCAGCGAGCGGTCCGTCGGGAATCTTTGAAATTAATTTATCGGCCATTTTTATATATAATTATAGTGTATTTTTAGAAGTCTGCAATTTTAGTCATTTTTATCGGATTCCACAATTCCGAAGCCACATTTAGAACAAAGAACCGGTTCCGGAATCATCTTTTCTGGGCATTTCAGCCTCAAGTCCCAGATGTTCGTACGCTTTTTCGGTAGCTATCCTTCCCCTCTGGGTCCTCGCTATGAATCCTTCCTTAATAAGGAAAGGCTCATAAACTTCCTCGAAAGTTCCTTGGTCTTCGCTTATGGAAGTGGCTATGGTTGTGGCCCCGACAGGCCCTCCCCTGAAGTTTGTTATGATGGTGCGGAGTATCTTGTTGTCAATGGCGGTGAGTCCGCGCTTGTCTATATTCAACTTATCGAGGGCGTACTTGGAAATTTTGAGGTCAATGTGTCCGTCGCCGACCACCTGGGCAAAGTCCCTGACCCTCTTGAGGAGGAAGTTGCAAATACGGGGAGTTCCCCTGCTCCGGAGGGCTATTTCAGTCGCGGCATCATCGTCAACTCCTATTTTTAGGATAAGCGAATTTCTCTTCACAATCTTCACAAGCTCCTCTGTATCATAATATTCGAGAGCGAAGTTTATACCGAATCTGTCTCGGAGCGGAGCGGTGAGAAGGCCGCTTCTGGTCGTCGCTCCGACGAGGGTGAAAGGATTGAGGTTTATCCTGACCGATCTTGCCCCCGGTCCCTTGTCTATCATTATATCAATGACATAATCCTCCATCGCGGAGTAAAGGTACTCTTCCACCTCGGGGGAAAGCCGGTGAATCTCATCGATGAAAAGCACGTCTCCGCTGTCGAGGGAGGTGAGAAGGCCGGCAAGATCGCCAGGCTTGTTGAGGACGGGACCGGAAGTGATCTTCATCCCCACGCCCATCTCGTTGGCGATGATATGCGCAAGGGTTGTCTTGCCGAGACCCGGAGGGCCGTGGAACAGCACGTGGTCCAGGGCCTCCCCTCTCATTTTCGAGGCTTTTATATATATTTCGAGATTCGATACAATTTCACTCTGGCCGGTAAAATCTGTCAGCTCATGCGGTCGTATAATTCCGTCCAATTCCTTATCTTTGTCGTTGCCGGCGACATGAGGGTCGAATTCATTCATTCCTTCATCGATTTAATTTAAATACAAATATACTTTTTATTTATTTAAAAATTGATTGTTTTATTAAGATTGTTGAAATGTTGAAAACCTACTTAAACATTTGATTTTTAGATAGAAATAATTTAAGAAAATGTTAGTTTCCCTGTCGGCGGATTTTTTATTGATTGTTGAAAAAACCGGAAAATAAATTATCAATATTTTTATAGAAGAAATAAACAGGGTTTTCAACAACTTTTCAACACGGTCAGAATGTGGAAAGAAAAACGCTAATATCCTCTAAATCAACAGCTCTCCTTAAAGAAAGCATTAAAAATAATAAAAATTCTTTCTGTAAGGGTCTTTTTCTTTCGGCAAGGTGGTTCATCCTCTCCCAAACAGCTGAAAGCGGAACGCATATAGTGATACTTCCGACAGCCGAAGCCGCGGAATACTGCGCCTCCGACCTTTATAACCTGATAAGCGGGGACAGGGTGTTTTATCTTCCTGATTCAGGGGCTTCCGTAGAAAGGAGCAACCACAAGGCCTCTCTCATGGTCCAAAGAACTTCCGCAATAGAAAGGCTGACTTCAGGAGGAGACGGGCTGTCCGTATTCGTCACATATCCCAAAGCCCTTTCAGAGAAGATTCCTGACAGGAAAAAGATAGAAAAAAGGATAATATCGATAGAGAAAGGAGAGGAACTTTCCCATAAGGAAATAATTGAAAAACTTTCACTTGAGGGCTTCGAAAGGGTGGATTTCGTTTCATCCCCCGGCCAGTATGCCGTGAGAGGTTCCATATTCGATATTTTCTCCTTTTCTTCCAACGTCCCCATGAGGATATCTTTC
>CAMOVV010000279.1 GCA_946627685.1 uncultured Bacteroidales bacterium | reverse complement strand
ATCGGCCACGTCCTCTCGACAGGAAAGGTCGATCTTTCCAGGAAAGTAGCCGTCACCGGCCCCAAGGCCATCGAGCCCGCCTACGTTGACGCCTTCCCCGGAATGCCGATGAAAGAAATCGCCGGATTCTGCGACAACAGCGCGGGCGACATCCGCTTCGTCAGCGGCAACGTCCTCACCGGCAAGAATGTCGGAGCCGACGGATATCTCGGCTGGTTCGACAACCAGGTGACCCTCCTGCACGAGGGCACCGAAAGGGAAATCCTCGGATGGGCCAAAGTCTTCCGCCCCAAGGTCTTCTCTTCCAGCAAAGCCTTCTTCAGCTGGCTGTGCCCCAAGAAGAAATATGACATGGACACCAACCTCCACGGAGGCAGAAGGGCCTTCATCCTCTCCGACCAGGCCTACGCCAAGGTCCTTCCCATGGACATCTTCCCCGTCTATCTTGCCAAGGCCTGCCTTGCCGGCAACATAGACGACATGGAGAAATACGGCATCTATGAAGTTCTTCCCGAGGATCTTGCCCTCTGCGAGTACACGGACCCTTCCAAGAACGACATCCAGGCCATTATCGAGGACGGCATCAACCTGATGCTCAAGGAAATGGCATAAAGACAAAGAATCATGGCAGAATTTAAAAACGTACCTAAATGGCTCCACTCCACTGTGGACGCCTTCGACACCTTCCTCAGGGTCCCTGCCACCGTCACATCCAGCGGTTCCCACGTCCGTGACGGCCTGGACATCAAGAGGGTCATGATCATAGCCGTGCTCGCCGCGGTTCCCGCCGCCGTTTTCGGCATGTGGAACGTAGGCCTTCAGCACGACCTCGCCAACCCCGACGTCAGCTGGGGTCTCTGGCAGAGGTTCTGGTTCGGCTTCCTTCAGGTCCTTCCCCTGTTCGTAGTGTCATACGCAGTCGGACTCGCCATCGAGTTCGCCTTCGCCCAGATAAAGAATGAAGAAGTCAACGAGGGATACCTCGTCAGCGGCTTCCTCATCCCTCTCATAGTGCCGGTGGACACTCCCCTGTGGATGCTCGCCCTGGCCGTAGCCTTCGCGGTGGTTTTCGGAAAAGAGGTCTTCGGCGGAACCGGAATGAACTTCCTGAACCCCGCCCTGCTGGCCCGCGCCTTCCTCTTCTTCTCCTATCCCAGCAAGATGTCGGGTTCGGAAGTGTGGATTGCCAACCAGACGAAAATCGGCGCCCTCGCCGACGGCATCACCGGCGCCACCCCCCTCGCCCTCACCGCCGAGTGCAAGGAAGGCATCGGCGCCATCACTTCCCAGTTCTCATTCTGGGACATGTTCGCCGGAATCATCCCCGGCAGCGTGGGTGAGACTTCGGTCATCGCCATCCTCCTCGGAGCCGTCATTCTCATCTGGACAGGCATCGCAAGCTGGAAGGTGATGGTTTCCTCCGTCCTCGGAGCCCTCTGCGTCGGCTATCTTGCCAACGCTCTCGGAGCCACGGCGGTTCCCGCTTACTTCCATCTTGTCATGGGAGGCTTCGCCTTCGGTACCGTATTCATGGCCACCGACCCCGTCACCTCGGCCCAGACCGAAACGGGCAAGTGGATATACGGCTTCCTCATCGGAGCTCTCTGCGTCGTGGTGAGACTTTTCAACCCCGGATACGCCGAGGGAATGATGCTCGCCATCCTGCTTATGAACACCTTCGCTCCCCTTATCGACTGGTGCGTCACCAGCTCTTCGGTCAGCAGGAGGGCAAAGAAAATCAAACTTGCCTAAAGATTATTAAGATATGAACACCAACGGTAATCTTTACACAATCATATATACCTCGGTCATCGTCATCCTCGTGGCGGCCCTTCTCGCCTTCGTCTCCCAGTCCCTCAAGGGCAAGCAGGAGGCCAACGAAAAGGCTGACATCATGTCCCAGATGATGACTGCGGACGGCATCGGCACGAAGGCTTCCTTCCAGGAAATCGGAAACGCGGCCGTCCTCGAAAAATATGCCGGGGAAATCGCGGAGGCCTTCACGGTCAACGCCAAAGGAGAGAAAGTCAGCGACATCAGCCTCGACAAAGTCTGGTCCCCCAGCATGCTGAAGGCCCAGAACGACCTCATCAAGAAGGGCAGCCTCGAAACTGTCGAGGTACCCGTCTTCAAGTTCCGCAACGGCACCACCGTGGTTCCCATCTACGGAGCCGGCCTTTGGGGTCCCGTCTGGGGCTACATCGCCTTCAAGGCCGACGGAAAGACCATTATCGGGTCCTACTTCGACCATGAAAGCGAGACAGCCGGTCTCGGGGCGAGAATCAAGGACGATCCCGAATTCCAGGCCGAATTTACGGACGAGTCGGCTGACTTCAACGCCGCGAAAATCTTCGAAATCGTCAAGGGCGGAGCCCCCAAGGAAGGAGGCAAGAGCGTGCTTGACAACAAGATAGACGCCATCACGGGAGCCACCATGACTTCCCAGGGCCTTAATGACGCCATCAACAACTGGCTCGGGGTTTACAAGGCATACCTTACCAAAGTTCAAACTACAGTGGAGGAATAGACCATGGATGCTAAAATAAAAGAAACCATACTGAACCCCATCTTCAAGGGCAATCCCATCACCGTCCTTGTCCTGGGTATCTGCTCGGCCCTGGCTGTCACCGTCACCCTCAAGGGAGCCTTCGTCATGGCCCTGTCAGTCACCGTCGTCACCGGCGTCTCCTGCCTGGTGCTCTCCCTTCTGAGGAACACGATTCCCAGCCGGGTGAGAATCATCGTGCAGCTGGTCGTCGTGTCCATGATGGTAATCCTTGTGGACCAGGTGCTGAAATCCTTCGAAGCCACCTACGCCATTGACAAGCAGCTGTCCGTGTACATCGGCCTCATCA
>CAMOVV010000278.1 GCA_946627685.1 uncultured Bacteroidales bacterium | reverse complement strand
GGCCGATGCCGCGTTGAAATTCTCATATTCGAGCTCTCCGATTTCCCCGCCGTCCATGGTGTAGGCAAAGTCGGCCCCGAACTTTTTCACGTCGAATTTCACCACTCCCCGCCCGATTTCCTCGTCGGGGGTGAAGCCTATCTTTATCGGACCATGCTTAAACTCAGGATGTTCCATGATATACTGGACGGCATTCATTATTTCCGCGACTCCGGCCTTGTCGTCGGCCCCGAGCAGGGTGGTGCCGTCGGTGGTGATGAGGGTCTGTCCCTTGAAATGGAGAAGCTCCGGGAACTCGGAGGGCTTGAGGAAAAGGCCCGGGACACCCTTGAGAGGAATGTCGCTTCCGTCGTAGTCTTTGATAATCTGGGGCTTGACGCCGGCTCCGGAGGCATCGGGAGCCGTATCTACGTGGGCGATGAAACCCACCGCGGGCACGTCCCGGTCAATATTCGGAGGAATCGTCCCCATGACATAGCCATATTCGTCGAGGCTGGTTTCCACCCCCATGTCCTGCAATTCCTTGCAGAGCATCCTCAGGAGGTCGAGTTCCTTCTCGGCCGAAGGCTGGCTTTCGCTTTCTTCATTGGACTGAGTGTCCACAGAGACATATCTCAGAAATCTGTCGAGAATGTTTTCCATCTGTTATTTTGCTTTCATTGAGGATTTTATCACATACCATACGAGGATGGCGTAGGGAACTATGGCGAGGGTCTCCCCGAAGACGGAATTCCATCCGGAGAGGAACCAGTCCACGTTAGCGAATTTCAGGATGGCGCTCACCACGCCCATGAGGGCTCCTCCGGCGATGAAACCGGACGCGATGAGGGTGCCCTTCTCGCTCCTGGCGTCATTGACCGCCTTGTCTTTCGAGCGGGAGCCTACATACCAGGCGGCGGCTCCTCCGACCAGCAACGGGAGGTTGAGGTCGATGGGAATGAACATTCCCAGGGCGAAGGGAAGGGCGGGAACCTTGAAGACCGTGAGAATGATGGCAATCGCCGCACCGATGCCGTAGAGGAGCCAGGGGGCCCCGCCTCCGTTCATCATGGGCTGTATGACGGCCGCCATGGCGTTTGCCTGCGGGGCCACGAGGGCTCCCTCTCCGGTGAAACCGTAGGTCTTGTTGAGTATCAGCATAACTCCGCAGACGGTGGCCGCTGCGACAAGGGTGCCGACGAACTTCCATTTTTCCTGCTTTTTGGGAGTGGAGCCAATCCAATAGCCTATCTTAAGGTCGGTTATGAATGATCCGGCGACGGCGAGGGCCGTACACACCACCCCTCCAATTATCAGGGCCGCCGCCATTCCGGTGTTGCCCTTGAGCCCGGCCGCCACGAGGACGAGCGAGGCGATGATAAGCGTCATCAGGGTCATTCCGCTCACGGGGTTGCTGCCCACGATTGCGATTGCATTGGCGGCTACCGTAGTGAAAAGGAATGAGATGACGGCTACGATGGCCATGCCGATAAGGGCCTGCCAGATATTGTTCACAACTCCTCCGAAAGCGAAGAAGGCGAAGATGGCGATGAGGGCCAGGATGACTCCGAACACGACGTTCTTCATCGGGATGTCCTCCTGGGTCCTGTCAACCTCCGCGCTTCCCTTGTCCCCCTTCCTGGAAAACTCTCCGGCAGCGAGGCCTATAGCCGACTTGATGACTCCGAAAGACTTGATTATCCCGATGATACCCGCTGTCGCTATGCCTCCGATGCCTATATGTCTTGCATAGTCGCGGAATATCTGGTCGGGCCCCATCTCCCCGATGGTCTGAGTCACGCCCGTGTGCATCAGGTCAATCACGCTCCCTTCCCATATAAGGTTCATAAGGGGAATGATTACCAGCCAGACAAGGAGGCTGCCGCAGGTTATGATGAAGGAGTATTTCAGACCTATTATATATCCGAGGCCAAATACGGCGGCTCCGGTATTGAGTTTCAGCACGACCTTGGCCTTGTCGGCGAGAGTCTGGCCGAAGGTGAATATCGAGGTCGTGACGGTCTCGCTCCAGGCGCCGAACGTGGATACCGCAAAGTCATAGAGGCCTCCGATAAGTCCGCTCACCAGAAGGGTTTTGGCTCCGGCGCCGCCGCTTTCTCCGCTGACGAGCACCTGGGTCGTCGCCGTGGCTTCGGGGAAGGGATATTTTCCGTGCATCTCCTTCACGAAGTATTTCCTGAAAGGAATGAGGAAGAGGATGCCGAGGATTCCTCCAAGCAGGGAGGAGAGGAACATCTGCCAGAAATCAACTTCTACACCTAATATATATATAGCGGGGAGCGTGAAAATGGCTCCTGCCACCACTGCTCCCGAGCAGCCGCCTATGGACTGGATGATGACGTTCTGTCCGAGTCCGTCCTTTTTCTTGAGGGCTCCGGTCAGGCCCACCGCAATTATGGCTATAGGTATGGCAGCTTCGAACACCTGCCCCACTTTCAGGCCCAGGTATGCAGCCGCCGCCGAGAAGATGACGACCATCAGTATGCCCATGGCAACGGAGTACGGCGTAACCTCGGCGTAAGTCTTGTCTTTGTCCATCAGTGGCTTGTAGGATTCTCCGGGAGCAAGTTCCCTGCTTGCGTTCTCCGGCAGCTTCAAATCGCTTTTTTCCATGTCTGATTTGAGAATTGGTTTGGTTTTCAAAGATAGGAAAAAAACTTTAGGAAAAAATTTCAAAAAAAAATTTGGAGGTATAAAAAAAGTAGCTATCTTTGCAGCCCGTTTCGGAAAACGAACGGTTAGAGTTCACTGACAATACTGGAGAAGATCAACGAGGTGATGCGGCATTACGGAGTGATTCCGCGCCGCATCGAACAGAGTACAAATGCAAAGCAACAGAAGCAAATAACAGAAATTCG
>CAMOVV010000277.1 GCA_946627685.1 uncultured Bacteroidales bacterium | reverse complement strand
GCCCACCCTCCGCGGCGGCGGCATCCTCATATATTCCACCTGCACCTTCAACCATCTGGAGAACGACGACACCGCAGAGTGGATAGCTCAGGAACTGGGGGCCGATATCATCACTCCTAAGGATCTGCCACCTTCCCTTCGCACTAAAAACGGCCTCCTGATGCTTCCGGGGCTCGTTCCCGGAGAAGGGCAATATGCGGCGGCGCTGAGAAAGCATGGGGACGGAAATGCTTCCGTCGGCAGATTCCCGGTCGCAGCCCGGGATCAGGCGCCGGAGGGGCCCATGGTGGATGTAGACAGGCAAACCGCCCTCAAGTACCTTCACGGCGACGCCATAAAACTGCCGGAAGACGCTCCCAGAGGGCCGGTTACCATAGCATACCGGGGGCTTCCCCTTGGGCCGGCAAAGAACCTTGGCTCCCGATGCAACAACCTCTATCCCAAAGGCAAACGAATCAAAATGGACGTATGACAAAAGACTTTTTCAAAAGATATGCAATCTCTACGCTGGGTCTCATAGTGGTAGCCCTGGGCGTGGGCGTTTCCATAAAATCGAACCTTGGCATAGCTCCCCTGTCCTGCGTTCCCACTATCCTCTCACTGAAATTCACAGGCATTTCCGTGGGGACTTTCACATGGATGTTCAACCTGACCTTCATCTGCATCCAGGCCTGCATACTTGGAAAGAATATAAAATGGGACATCCTCATCCAACTTATACCGATATTCATTTTCGGATACCTCGTCGACGGAGCCATCTGGCTGTTCGACTCGCTGAACGCACCCGCCACCAATTACATTCTCCAGATACTCCTGTCGCTGGCCGCTGTAGTGCTTACGGCTATCGGCATAAGGCTTGAGGTAATAGGCCAGGGATGGATGCTGTCCGTTGACGGCACCATCAACCTCATTTCACGCACGACCGGGGCCAAATTCAGTTACGTCAAAGTTGGGATAGACGTTTTGATGGTGGTTATTACGGCCGTCCTTGCCCTCATTTTCTTCGGCCTGCTCACAGGCAACGGCAGCACCGTGGTCATACGCGAAGGGACCCTTATCCAGGCCATATTTACGGGCCTCTGCATGAAACTTACAGACCCGGTTGTAGACAGTATTTTCCTTCCCCGCAAAAAGGGCTGAAACTTTTAAGCGGAATCTTCCGTATTTATATAGTATCGTCTGAAAGAAGAGAAATGAAACTGTCCCAATTCAACTTCGAACTCCCTAAGGAACGCATCGCCCAGAATCCCCCCAAGTGGAGGGATGAGGCCCGCCTTATGGTTCTCCACAAGAACACCGGCGAAATCGAGCACCGCCTGTTCAAGAACATCATCGACTATTTCGGCAAAGGTGACGTATTCGTCCTCAACGACACGAAGGTCTTCCCCGCCCGCCTCTACGGCAAGAAGGAAAAGACCGGGGCCGACATCATGGTTCTCCTCCTGAGGGAGCTTAACCGCGAACAGAGACTCTGGGATGTCATCGTGGATCCCGCAAGGAAAATACGTATCGGCAACAAGCTGTATTTCGGTGAGGATGAGTCCCTTGTGGCCGAAGTCATCGACAATACAACCTCCAGAGGACGCACCCTGCGTTTCCTCTTCGACGGCCCTTACGAGGATTTCAAGGAGGCACTTTTCGCCCTTGGTGAACCCTATGTTCCCGAATGGGTAAAGGAGAAGACCACTCCCGAAGACGTAGAGAACTACCAGACCATTTTCGCCGCTCACGAGGGCGCCGTAAGCGCTCCGGCTGCCGGTCTGCATTTCTCACGCGAGCTCTTCAACCGCATGATACTGAAGGATATCGATAAGACCTTCATCACCGTCCACATGGGCATCGGCCACTTCCGCTCGGTAGACGTGGAAGACCTGTCCAAGCACAGGATGGACTCCGAGCGCCTCATCATCAGCCCTGAAGCGGCAGCACGCATAAACAAGGCAAAGATGGGCGGCGGAAAGGTCGTCGCAATCGGCGCAACGGTAATGAGAGGTCTCGAGACCTACGTTACCACCACCCACCTTGTAGACGAATTCGACGGATGGACAAACAAGTTCATTTTCCCGCCTTATGAGTATTCCGTTCCGGATGCGATAGTTTCCAACTTTCACCTTCCCCAGAGCACGATGCTCATGAGCGTTGCGGCATTCGGCGGTTACAAGAACGTCATGGCCGCCTACCAGAGCGCCCTCGAGAATGGATACAACTTCGGCCCTTACGGTGACGCGCTGCTCATACTGTAGTGTTGATCGACACACATACGCACTTTTATGATGAATGGCTTTATCCGGATTCGGAGGAAGCCATTCAGCGTGCTTTGGACGCCGGCGTCGGAAAGATGATCCAGGCCGACGTTGACAGCACGGAACGCCCCCTCATGTGGGAGGTGGGCTCCCGGCACCAGGGCGTTCTGTACCAGATGCTGGGCCTCTACCCATGCTCCGCCACTCCGGAAAACTGGAAGGACGAGCTGGACGCCCTTGAGGAATACAAGGACAAAGGGGTCGTGGCGATAGGAGAAATCGGCCTTGACTATCATGAAGGGAAGGAATATGCCGATATCCAGAAAGAGGTCCTGAGGCTTCAGTTCGAAATGGCGTCGGCAATGGACCTTCCGGTCAATATCCACCTCAGGGATGCCTGGGAGGACTTTTTTGCCGTCCTCGAAGACTGCAGGCACCTTCACCTGAGGGGAAACCTCCACTGCTTCAGCGGCAGTTTCGAGGTCTATGAAAGGGCTCAGAAGAGCGGGGACTTCAGCGTGGGCATCGGCGGAGTGATAACATTCAAGAATTCAGGCCTCGCGGCAACCGTTGCAAGGATTCCGCTCCGGCACATCCTCCTGGAGACTGACGCGCCCTA
>CAMOVV010000276.1 GCA_946627685.1 uncultured Bacteroidales bacterium | reverse complement strand
CCCAACAGTTCTGGGTGCAGAAGCAACCCACCCTGCCGTCCAGCAGGGCCTTGTCTATCTGGTTTTCCAGAGCTGTGGTCCTGAACGAAAACATGGCCTTATCCCATCACGGTTTTTGCGATGGATACGACCTCGTCCGCAAGGGCCCTTGCAGCCTCTTCAGTCGGGGCTTCGGAGTAGATGCGGATGATGGGTTCGGTGTTGGACCTCCTCAGATGGACCCAGGAGCGTGACTCCTCGAAATCCACCTTCACTCCGTCTATGGTGTTCACCTTTTCCGAGGCATACCTTTCCTTGACGGCGGCAAGGATTCTGTCTATCAACGCGCTGTCGCTGAGGTCGATGCGGTCCTTGACGATGGCATATTCCGGAAGGGAGGCCTTCACCTCGCTCACCTTGGCTTTCTTTGCCGCGAGATAGCTGAGGAAAAGACCGACACCCACCATGGCGTCCCTTCCGGCGTGGATTGCGGGGAAAATCACTCCTCCGTTGCCTTCTCCGCCGATGAGGGCGTTCTTCTCATGGATGAGGGTGGTCACGTTGACTTCTCCCACGGCCGAAGCGGCCCAGGTTCCGCCCCATTTCTCCGTGACGTCGCGAAGGGCCCGCGAAGAGGAGAGGTTGGAGACGGACACGGGTGAGAAGGGAGCTGTGGCCTCGGCAAGGGTAATGCCTTGACATCCGGCTACTTTTGCAGCCCTTTCGAAAAGATAGTCGGCCACTGCCACGAGGGTGTTCTCCTCCACGAAGGGAGTTCCGTCCTCGCAGATGAACGCGAGCCTGTCCACGTCGGGGTCCACGGATATTCCGAGGTCGGCGTGGTATTGAAGGACGGTCTCGCTGAGCTCCGTCAGGTTTTTGGGAAGCGGCTCGGGGTTGTGGGCAAATTCTCCCGTAACCTCCTGGTTAATCGTGATGCAGTTCACTCCGAGCCTTTCCAGAAGGCGGGGCATTATGATGGCTCCGACCGAGTTGACGGGGTCCAGCACCACCGTGAAGCCGGCATTGCGTACGGACTCCTCGTCCACGTCCTTGAGGTCCAGGACAGCCTGGATGTGCTCGTCCGTGAAGTCGTGTTCGCTCACGTGTCCCAGTGAGTCGATTCCGGAGAAGCGGAAGTTTTCCGCTTCGGCGCAATCCAGGACGGCCTGACCTTCCGCCGCGCTAAGGAACTCTCCCTTCTCGTTGAGGAGTTTGAGGGCGTTCCACTCCCGCGGGTTGTGGGAGGCGGTGAGGATAAGTCCTCCGTCCGCTCCGGAAATGAGCACAGCCATCTCCGTGGTGGGCGTAGAGGCATATCCCGCCTTGATAACGTCCACTCCGCAGGAGACGAGGGTGCCGACCACGAGGTCTTCCACCATGGCTCCGGAGAGCCTTCCGTCCTTTCCTACGACAACTTTGTAGCGTTCTCCGGCAGGCTTGGGCCGGCGCTCGCGCAGTTTTTCGCAGTAGGCATAGGTGAATTTCACTATGTCTATGGGAGTGAGGTTGTCGCCTGGAGCTCCGCCTATGGTGCCCCGGATTCCCGAAATCGATTTGATGAGGGACATGGGCCTTTAGATTGCGAGGGTGAGCATGAGGGCTCCGACCAGTCCGAGAATCGCGTAAAATTCAGGAAGGGCGGCGTAGATGAGGGTATTGGTCTGGACGTCGTGTCCCTGGGAAATGCCCACGATGCCGTTGGCGCAGACCTGGCCCTGACGGATGGCGGAAATCATGCAGACGATGCCGACTCCGACGCCCACTCCGAAAAGAAGGGGACCGTTGGCGGCAAAATCGAACTTGTAAACGAGCAGCCACATGAAGAATCCCACGAATCCGTAAATGCCCTGGGTTGCGGGAAGGGCGGAGAGGATAAGATAGCTGCTGGACTTTTCGGGAGCTGTCTTGAGCGCTCCTTCTGCGGCGTTGCCGGCGATGGTGGTGCCGATAGCGCTTCCAATTCCTGCGAGGCTGAGCATGAGCCCGAGTCCGAGATAACCGAGAATCTGATTCATAATTAGTTTATTGTTTTAGTTATTTGTTTGTTATTGGTCTGTATATCCTGCCTTTTCCTTCATATCCGCTGTTCTTGAAGAACTCGAGGAAGTTGAGTCTCAAGGGGTGGACGAAGGCGCCGAGGCAGCACATGGCGAGGTTGAGGGTGTGCCCTATCACGAAGATGAGGGCGAAGAAAATCCAGCCGATGCCGAAGCCCCCGTCGCCGAGGGTCATGGCGGCTATGTCGTTGAAGGCCTTTCCGAGCATGCCTCCGGCGAGGCCGAGGGCGTAGAGCCTGAGGTAGCTGAGCACGTCGCCGAGAAGTCCCGTGGCCGTGTTGTAGGTCTCCCACAGGCCGGGGCCTATGTTTTTGAGAGGATTGCGGCTGATGTCGCTGAAAAGGAAGATTCCGGCGGCGGAGATGACTCCGAGGCCGATGACAATCCATTTCGTGACCTGCGAGCTGAGGGCTCCGGTGAGGGAGACGGCGCCCACAATGACTCCGCCGACGATGAGAAGGGTCCAGCCCCAGGTTCCGAGCGAGCGGAGGAAGCCGTTCTTCTTTGTCGCATACACCGCTTTCAGGCAGAAGGCCAGGCAGAGGTGTACGACGCCGATGATGATGGACAGGACCATGTTGGCGTCAAAGCCTGCAATGTTGCCGGTCACCATACATTTCTTTAGGAAGCCAGGCACCCAGGCGGCCGTGGAAATGTCATAGCCGAAGAAGGTGTGCATGACAATCCCTATCACGAAGGTGGCTGCGCCGAGGGTCATTACAAGGGGGGAGAGGTCCTTCATCCCTTCGGATTTGCGAAGCAGGAGGCCGATGGCGACGAGGGCTATGCCGTAGCCTGCGTCTCCCATGCACATGGCGAAGAAAA
>CAMOVV010000275.1 GCA_946627685.1 uncultured Bacteroidales bacterium | reverse complement strand
TTCGGCCTGGCCCAGAGACTCGGCATCTCCCGCCAGGAGGCCAGGAAGATAATCGACGACTACTTCGCCTCCTTCCCTGCGATATCCTCATACATCCATGATACAGTCGAGCTTGCCAGGGAGAACGGTTACGTGGAGACCCTGTTCGGCCGAAGGAGATACCTCCCGGACATCAAATCCGCCAATGCCACCGTCCGCTCCCTTGCGGAAAGGAACGCGGTCAACGCCCCCATCCAGGGCACGGCGGCCGACATTATAAAGCTGGCGATGATTTCGGTGGACGAGAGGCTTGCGAAAGAGGGTCTCGCCAGCCGCATGGTCCTTCAGGTCCACGACGAGCTTGTGCTGGAAACGACTGAGTCAGAAGTTGAAAAGGTGGAGGCGATACTGAAGGAAGAAATGGAAAACGTCATGGAACTGTCTGTTCCCCTAACCGTAGAATGCAACCATGGAAGAAATTGGCTCGAAGCACATTGACAAGCTTGTAAGGATGGCCTGCGAAGGCAACGGCCCGGCCTTTACCGCCCTGTGGGACACCCACATAGAGCAGCTGAGGGCCTACATCCACCATACCATGAAGACTCTCGGGGACTTCGACGTGGACGACATCTGCAGCAGGAGTTTCGAAAAGGCCTTCCGCCAGATAGGGACATACGACCCGTCAAAAGGCCAGTTCTTCACCTGGCTGAAGACAATCGCCAGGAACACCGGCCTGGACTTCATAGACTCCGAGGCCAGGGCCCATCCGAAGGACCAGTTCATCTACCTCGACGACGAAACCGACACCGGCGGAGTAGAGAAAATCGCCTCCCCCGGAAAGAACCCCCTGGACTCGATCATCAGCGACGAAGAGCATGAAAAGAACGTCAGTTACGTATCCAAGCTGCCGGAGCTCTACAGGGAGGTCGCCCGGATGAGGGTAATAGACGGCATGAAATACAATGAAATCGCGGAGAACCTGTCACTGGACCTCAACACCGTGAAAACCAGAATCAGGAGGGCCAAGGTGATGATGGACAGGATGCGCTCGGAGGACGAAGGATAATGATGGAGACGGCTTTTTTCATGGAAAAGGTCGGGGAAGCCTTCCCCTTCCTCACCGACAGGCAGCGGGAGCAGTTCCTCTCCCTCGGTCCGCTGTACACCGAATGGAATTCGAAGATCAACGTCATCTCACGCAAGGATATCGACAATCTGTACGACCACCACATCCTTCACTCCCTTGCCATCGCCCGCTGCCTCGCCGTCACGAAGCCAGACGTTTTCAGGCTCTGGCAGGACGGAGGAATAAGCGTCCTCGACCTCGGCACGGGCGGCGGATTTCCCGGTATTCCTCTTGCAATCCTTTTTCCTTCAGTCAGTTTCACCCTGTGCGACTCCATCGGGAAGAAAATTACCGTCGCAAGGGAGATAGCCTCGGCAATCGGCCTTGGCAACGTGGTGACGGTCAACGACAGGGCCGAGAAACTGCCCGGGACCTTCGATTTCGTAGTCTCCCGGGCGGTGGCCTCCCTGCCCGAATTCTATCCCTGGGTCAAGGACAGGTTCACCCGGGATATCCTCTACCTCAAGGGCGGAGACCTGGGCCCCGAAATAGCCGCCCTGACGGGCAGGTTCAAGCTGAAAGCGGGGTCGGTGAGGACCTGGGAGGCCGACTCCTGGCTGAATGACCCCTACTTTAAGGAAAAGTTCGTCGTGGACATCGAAAGAATTTGATTTTATTGGGGATTTTTTTTGGATTTAAATACAAAAGGCTTAAATTTGCAGTCCTTTTTTGAAAATATAAAAATCACAAGATATGAAAAGAACATACCAGCCCCATGTACGCAAGCGCGTCAACAAGCATGGTTTCCGTGAGCGCATGAGCACTCCCAACGGCCGCAGGGTACTTGCAGCCCGCCGCCGCCATGGCCGCAAGAAACTTACTGTATCGGACGAGGAAAGATTCTAAAGTCCGGATGGCTCTGTGGCAGGCTTCAGCAAGCCTGCTTTTTTTGTTTGTATGGACAGGCGAGAAAAATACATGGCCGAAGCCTTGAAGGAGGCTGTACAATCGGCAGACGAGGGCGAAATCCCCATCGGGGCCGTCGTGGTCTGCAAGGACCGCATCATCGGACGCGGCCACAACATGACCGAAAGGCTCCATGACCCCACCGCCCACGCGGAGATGATAGCCATCACCGCGGCCACGGAGGCCCTTGGAGGCAAATATCTCTCTGACTGCACGCTCTATGTGACGGTCGAGCCCTGCCCCATGTGCGCCGCCGCCCTTGCCTGGGCCCAGCTGGGATCCCTGGTGTACGGAGCCGCTGACCCCAAAAGAGGATTCTCCCTCTTCTCCCCTTCCCTCCTCCATCCCAAGACGACCGTCGAATCCGGGGTAATGGCTGAGGAATGCGCCTCCCTGATGAAGGATTTCTTCAAAGACAAGAGGCAATAATTTTTGCGGGGAGCCGAAATTATGATAACTTTGCATGCTTTTCCCTCGAAAGCGGACTGAGGTATGGTGTAACGGTAGCACTGCAGATTTTGGTTCTGCCTGTCCGTGTTCGAATCACGGTACCTCAACGACAAAGCGGACGGCCCGTCAAGGCCATCCGCTTTGTTCTTTTCATTCCATGGCTACAGCGTCAGCTTCTCCCTCAGGGCGGGATTTGCCGAAGAGGGACCAACGGCTATCATAAATTCCCCGGGCTCAACGACTTCCTGCATATCCTGATTATACAGGGCGAAAGCATCGCGGCCAAGGTCGAAGGTGATGGTTTTGCTGCCTCCGGCCGGAACCGGCACCCTCTTGTAGGCGCAGAGCTGCATGACGGGCCGTACCGTGGAAGCCAGCATGTCGGTGATATACACCTGGGCGA
>CAMOVV010000274.1 GCA_946627685.1 uncultured Bacteroidales bacterium | reverse complement strand
CCGCAGCCTTGCACTTTGATTCCGAGCAGATGAAATCCGCCTTCTCCGCTTCCGTGACCAGTGCCGCCGGACTTTTGGAGATGATTGTCGGTGACACTGAAATGAAACCGTATAATGCCGGGCGGGCTGCCATGGACGGTGTGATGGCGGCTTATATCGGGCGGGCCCGGTTCAAGGCTCCCGAAGACGCGTTGGGCGGAAAACGGGGATTCCTGAAAGTGATGACCGATGCGCCGAAATTGGAGTATCTCACGGATTTTGAGTCTGGTAAGTATATGATAGAAGGCATATACATGAAGCCCTACGCCTCCTGCCGCCATTGCCATCCTTCCGTTGAGGCTGCGCTTCACATAAGGGAACGGGAAGGCTTCGATGTCAATGATGTCGAGGCTATCCATGTCGATACTTACAAACTCGCTGTGGCCGGTCATGACCACACCAGGATTGAAGGAGTGAACTCAGCCAAGATGAGTATTCCCTACAGTCTTGCCGTAGCTCTTTGCACAGGAAAGGCCGGGCTGGACGAGTTTACTGAAAAATATATTTTTGACCCTAAGGTATTGGCTGTTACCGAAAAGGTTACGGTGTCCGATACGGATGAACTGACCAGGCTCTGCCCGGGAAAGCGCGTTGCTGAAGTGACGGTGAAAACCGGGAAGGGAGTGTTTTCGGAAAGGGTTGATTACCCCAAGGGCGAGCCGGAAAATCCTCTTTCGCAGCAGGAACTCGAGGACAAGTTCCGCGGACTTGCAATGTATGGAGGTCTTGCTCCGGCGGAGTGCGATGAGGTGATAGAAGAGCTTCGGAAGGAAGATTTCGACCTTGGTAAGATTTTGAAAACCGTTTGTAAATGAAATATTTGAAGACTCCTTTCAGTGAAGAGGACATTGCCGGCCTCCGTGTCGGGGACGTAGTCTCGATATCCGGAGACATTTTCTGCGGAAGGGATGCCGTGCTGCCCCGAATCTGCAGGGAGATAGAGGAGAATGTCTGGGAGGAAAGAGGCATCGACCTTCGCGGCGGAGTCATTTTCCACACGGCCGTGAGTCCTGCCGGAGTCGGCCCCACTTCCAGCAACAAACTTGAAATAGAGGGCAGTTTCGAGACTCTTTCCAAGGCCGGAGTCAAGATGCACCTTGGCAAGGGGGCCATCAAGCCGCAGACCGTGGAGGCCCTGAAAGAAAACAATGCGGTTTTCGCCATCATTCCGCCGGTGACCGCCTTGCTCGAGAGCCAGACGCTTCAGAGGGAGTGCGTTGCCTGGCCTGAACTTGGAATGGAGGCCCTCTACCGGATAAAAGTCGAGAATTATCAGGCAATCATCGCCGCGGCAAAAGGAGAGAGTATCTATGGGTAGGATTCAAGATTTGGTGGCGGACTGCCTTGTGAGGGCTGGTTCCACTTTCAGGGAAGACCAGAAAGAAGCTTACCGCAGGGCAATCGCGGATGAAACTGTAGGCAGCGCGTGCTGGGTGCTCAGGCAGGTGCTGGACAATGCACTGGTGGCAGAAAAGAGAAGAAGTCCGCTTTGTGACGACACGGGTATTCCCCATCTTTTCCTCGAAGCCGGGCCGTCCCGCAGCGTGACCGGAGAGCTCCTGAGGCAGATTCAGGAAGGTGTCGCCATGGGTCTTCGCGCCCTCCCCGGTCGCCCCATGGCAATCAAAGGGGATGATTACGCCCGGATTGACCAGAGCGGAGGTTTGGACGAGGACAGCGGAGCCCTGGCTCCTTCGCCGATACTGATAAAGCCGGTGGAGGAAGATGTTCTCCGGCTCACCGTGCTGATGCTCGGCGGCGGCCCTGCCATCAGGGGAGTCACCCAGCGGGTGTTCCACAAACACAGCGTGGATGTCGTGATTGATGAAATCGTGGCCAGGGCCATACCCGCGGTTAGCCAGCTCGGATGCTCTCCGTGCACCCTGGCAATCGGCATAGGCCGCAGCCAGTTCGAGGCGACGAGTCTCATGATGGAAGCTATGGCCAAAGGGGACTTCGGCATCCAGAGTGACTTTGAAAGTCGTATCACTCAGAAAGTTAACGAAAGCAAGACCGGCCCGCTCGGTCTTGGCGGCAAACATAGCGTGTTGGCCACATTCGCCAAAATCGGCCCCCAGCGGGCGAGCGGAGTGCGTATCGTCGCCCTCCGCCCTTGCTGCTGCTTCGAGCCCAGAAGGGCAAGCGTGGATTTGTAAAAATTGATACAGTGTATGTATAGAAGGTATTTCGTCTGGGTCTTTTCAGCATTGTTATGGCTTGGCCTGACATCGTGTGAAAAAATAACTACCGAGACTGCGGGAGTGTCCGATCAGATAGCCCTCAGGGGCAGCAGCAATCCCGAGGATATAGGCAGGCTCAATGCCGTGAAGAAGTGTTACCAGATGACGGATTTCAAGTTCAAGGCTCTCAATTCGTTTGATTACAATAAGGGTTCGTATGAAAAAGGTCAGAGTTATACCGGAATGATGTATTCTTCAGTTACGGAAACAGGTACTTTTGCGGGGATTAACGTTAATCTATATACGATTAGTTCGGCGCTGGCCAATCCAAGGAGTCTGGTTTATACCGAGAAAGTCAATGAAACACCGTATCATGGTTCCAATTGCGCATCATATTATGGAATTTCATGCAGTTACCTGGTGTCACACGCTTTGGGTCTCGTCCCTCCGCTGGGCGTCGGCGATTTCCCCGCTGTAAACGATATTATGGCGGATATCAGTTCTATAGATCCGGATGATATCCAAATAGCCGATATAGTATGGTCCAGCAATCATGTGATGATTATTACCGATGTCATCAGGAACAAGAATGGTGAGGTGGTAATGGTCGAAATATCGGAGGCTGCGCAGTACGGTTGCGAACGGAAGTATTAC
>CAMOVV010000273.1 GCA_946627685.1 uncultured Bacteroidales bacterium | reverse complement strand
GACCTTGGTAAGAGGAGCAAGGCAGTTGGTGGTGCAGGAAGCGTTGGAGATGATGTTCTGTCCGGCGTAGGTCTTGTCGTTCACGCCATATACGAACATGGGGGTGGCGTCCTTGGAGGGAGCGCTCATGATAACCTTCTTGGCGCCGGCCTTGATGTGGGCCTCGGCAAGTTCGGAGGTGAGGAAGAAGCCGGTGGATTCGACTACAACATCAACACCGAGGGCGCCCCAGGTAATATTGGAAGGATCCTTCTCGCAGAAAACCTGAATCTTGTTGCCATCAACGATGAGGTAGTTGCCTTCAACCTTGATGTCGTGGTTGAACTGCCCGTGTACGGAGTCGTACTTGAGCATGTAAGCCAGATAATCGGGATCGAGGAGGTCATTGATACCTACGACGCAAATGTCTTTCGAGAAATTCTCGACAGCGGCACGGAATACCATACGGCCGATGCGGCCAAATCCGTTAATACCAAGTTTGATCATAATTTGTATAAATAAACATTAAAGAATTTCAAATTCATCTGTTCCGGCAGTATATCTCTGCAAAAACCGGGCAAAATTACCGAAAAATTCTGTAAAATCAATATATTTGTGAACGATTTGATTCTAATTCGATTTATACTGGATTTTAATGGAAATACTCATAACAAATGACGACGGCTTCAGGTCGAAAGGAATACAGGTGCTGTCATCCCTGATGGAGCCCATGGGAAACGTAAGGGTCGTGGCGCCGAAGACGCACCAGTCCGGAATGTCGATGGCTGTGTCCCTGGGTTTCAGGAAGATAACTGCAAAGGACCTGCCTGAAAAAGGGCCCGGACGCTGGACCTGGCTGAACGCCACGCCCGCAAGCTGCGTCAAATTCGCCCTGAATTACGACTACCCTGACAGGAAGCCAGACGTGCTGCTCTGCGGCATCAACCACGGCTCCAACGCGGCCACTGCGGCCTGCTATTCCGGCACCCTCGGAGCCGCGGCGGAAGGGGCCCTTAACGGCGTTCCCTCTTTCGGAGTGTCAATCGATGACTACCGGCCCGACGCCGACTTATCCGCCGTGCAGAAATACCTTCCCGGCATTGTCACTTCCCTTCTGGAGTCCTGGCCCGAAGACAGTTACGGTCTCTACTACAACATCAATTTCCCCGGCATTCCCGCCTCCGGCATCAAGGGAATCAGGATTTGCCGCCAGGGAAGGGGTCACTGGGAAAGGGAGTACCGCGACTGGGACATTAAGAAAATCACCTATATCGGAGTCGATCCGGAAGTCATCGCGGAGGCTGACAAGACCCCGGTCGGCGAAGGCGAGAAGACCTATATGATGGTGGGAGAGTTCGTGGACGACGAGACCGGGACGTGCGACGGAGACCACCGCCTGATGGAGCAGGGATGGATTACCATCGTTCCGGAAAAGCTGGACACGACTGACTACAAGGAGCTTGAGAGGCTCCAGTCCCTCGGATTCGACAAAAAGTTCTGACCATGAAGTGGTATATCATAGCGGGCGAGGCTTCGGGCGACCTTCACGGGTCGAACCTTATGAAGGGGCTTTACGCCGAGGATCCCCGGTGTGACATCCGTTTCTGGGGCGGTCCCCTGATGGACGCCGTCTACAGGGAGCATCAGAGCGGAGAGGGCCTTGTTCGTGACTACAAGGCCGGGGCGGTCATGGGTTTTTCCCAGATTTTCCTGCATCTCCGCAAATTCGCCTCCCGCTTCAGGGACTGCTGCGAGGATATTTCGAAGTGGGCTCCGGATGCCGTGATTCTCATCGACTATCCCGGATTCAATTTCCGCGTTGCGGAATATGCCCACAAGCACGGTTTCAAGGTCTTCTACTACATAGCCCCCAAGGTCTGGGCCTCCCGCGAGAGCAGGGTAAGGAAACTGAAGGCCTGGGTGGACCGGCTGTTCATAGTCTTCCCCTTTGAAACAGAGTATTTTTCAAGGAAAGGGGTTCCCTTCGTCTATAAAGGCAATCCCCTTATCGACGCGGTTGACTCCTCCCCCGCCCTGCATGAGCCGAGGGAAGATTTCCTCCGGCGCCTGTCCCTGGAAGACAAGCCCTTCATCGCCCTTCTGGCCGGCTCGCGGATGAATGAAATCAGTTTCATGATGCCGGTCCTGATGGAATTCGCCGATTCCATGAGGGCCTTGCCGGAATACAGGGACTGGGATTTCATCATCGCGGGGGCTCCTTCCCGCAAGATGGAGGATTACGCCCCGTATATCGGTGACAGGAAGGACTTCGTCCATGTCGTTTTCGGCGAGTCCTACGGCATTCTGAGGCATTCCCGCGCCGCCGTCGTCAATTCCGGGACGGCGTCGCTCGAGGCCTGCCTCATCGGGACGCCACAGGTCGTGGGATACGGAGGCTCCTTCTTCAACTATGTGGTAGCCAGGCAGATAATCAAGGTGGACTATATCAGCCTGGGGAACCTGATTCTCGGGAAGAAGGCTTTTCACGAGCTGCTTCAGTACTATTGCACGGCGGAAAATCTTGTCAGCGAGGTACGCCGTCTCGTCGAAGACGAAGAGTACCGCTCCGGAATGCTGGAAGACTATGCCAGGATTCGCGAAGCCCTCGGCTCCAGGGGAGCTTCCGCCCTTGTCGCAAAATCGATGATAGAAGAATTGAATAACCTTAAAACCATAACGCCATGACCGGAAAGAAACTTTTTTGCGTCATTTCTGCCGTAGCCATGCTTGTCTGGGGAGTGCCGCTTTCCGCCCAGAAACCTGTGGTGAGGACCCTCGGCATCGATGTGACCCTCCACAAGGACGGGTCCGCATCCGTTCTCCAGGCCTGGGACGTGGAATTTTTCGAGGGTTCGGACTATACCGAATACTACATTCCCGTGTCCAACCTCAAGA
>CAMOVV010000272.1 GCA_946627685.1 uncultured Bacteroidales bacterium | reverse complement strand
GTGTCTTTGGCGCCGAAGAGCAGGTGCACGCGCGCTTCCTGGCCGTTTCGGCCGCCGTCATCCTTGCCTGTCCGGGGGCTGGCGCCCAGGACATCAGCCCCTCCCTTCCTCCGGGGCTGGACCCGGTGAAAGACTCCATCAGCCGGAAGGAATTCCGCGCGAGGATGGATTCCATCAGGAAGCGAAGGCCCGTCACCGCCCTTGTCCTCATGGGCGGAGGGGCCAAGGGAGCTGCCCATATCGGTGTGCTTAAATATCTGGAAGAAAAGGATATACCTATCGACATGGTGCTCGGCACCAGCATGGGCGGACTCATAGGAGGCATGTACGCCGTGGGCTTCGACGCCCCCATGATAGACACCCTTGTCAAGGAAATAAACTGGGACACGGCCCTCACCGACAAGATTCCGGACAGCTACAGGTCCTACTCCCAGAAAAAGTATTCGGAGAAATTCGTCCTTTCCTTCCCCTTCTTCTATTCCCGCGACGAATTCATGGCCCACAAGGCAGACGCCTCCCGCTACGGCCGACGCCACGATGAAATCAGTTTCGGGGCCGAAAGCGGCTCCTCGGCCACCAGGGCGGTGAAGGACAACATACTCGGAAGCCTCCCCTCGGGAATGGTTTACGGGCAGAATGTGAACAATATATTCTCCTCGATGACAGTCGGTTATCAGGATTCTACGAAGTTCGTGAACCTCCCGATACCCTTCGCCTGCGTCGCCACCGAAATGGTGACGGGCAGGGCCAAGATATTCTATGAGGGTAAGCTCAACTCGGCCCTTCGCGCCACCATGAGCATTCCCGGCCTGTTCACTCCGGTGAGGGAAGGCGGAATGGTGCTCGTGGACGGGGGAATGAGGGACAATTATCCCACGTCCCTTGCCAGGGAACTCGGAGCCGACATCATAATCGGGGTGAACATTTCTTCAGGATACAAGGGTTACTCGGATTTGAATAATTTCGGGGACCTTCTCGGCCAGTTCATCGATATGTACGGCCGTCCTGCCGTGGAGGAGAACATCAAGGTGGCGACGGTCACGATTTCTCCCGACATCACGGGCTATGACATGATGAGTTTCGACTCCGCGAGCATCGATACCCTGATTGCCAGGGGCTACTCCTCCGCCGTGGCGATGGATTCCGTGCTTACGGCCGTCAAATCGCTGATGAATGGGGAGGGAAGGTCGGTCCGCCGCCGTCCCGCCGTGAATCTCGGAAGGGATAAGGTGAAAATTTCCGGAATCGAAATAAGGGGAGTGAATGACGTTGAGAGCCGTATGCTGATGAAAAAGATAAAGTTCCAGCCGTTCCAGGAAGTGGGGAGGGAGGAAATCGAGGATGCGGAGGCGACTCTTTTCGGCACCGGTTCCTTCGACTATATCACATACGAGATGGTGGGGAAGGAGGAGCCTTACAGGCTTGTGTTCAACAGCAAGAGGGGGCCGGTCAACCAGGTGGGCCTCGGGGCGAGATTCGATTCCGAGGAGGTTGTCTCCGCCATCATCAACTTCGGCATCGGCACCCACAGGCTGAGCGGAATGAGGTATGATTTCACCGGAAAAATCGGCACCAATCCGTACGTCCAGATTCTCGCCGGCTATATGACCCCCGAAGGGTACAGCATCAACAATTCCGTCGAATGGCACTACACCGACAGGAACATGTTCTCCTTCGGCGACGATGATTTCAAGCTGGCCTACTACACCATCCGCGACCAGCTTTACCTCTCCAACCTGAAATGGTCCCGCTTTGACGTAAAGGCCGGAATCAGGGGGGATTATTACAGCATCAGGTCTATCATGGCAGACAGGGCCATAGGCGATTATGACACCCGCAACCTCCACAGTTTCAATGTCGGACCCTTCGTGGACCTGAGGTGCGACACCTTTGACAACGGCTATTTCCCCACCAATGGCTTCAGCGTCGGCGTCAACTGGTCCTGGATGCTTTCCCCGGAGCACTCCCTTTTCGATGATTCCTTCCACGCGGTTGCCCTGGACGCCCGCGCGGCCTTCCCCCTCGGAAACCTTTTCACCATCATTCCCTCGTTGGATTCCCGCTACCTGCTCGGGGACAAGATTCCGATAGGATACACCAACATTCTCGGCGGCAGCATGAAGGGCCGCTACCTCGAACAGCAGATGCCCTTCATCGGCATCAACCATGCGGCGACGGCAGAGAACTTCCTCACCATCGTCCGCGGAGACCTCAGGTGCCGGCTCACCAAAAACAACTACCTGACGGCCATCGCCAACTATGCGGTCGGCTTCAAGGATTTGGACGATATATCCAATTTCAACCGCCAGAGGGGCATCCTGGGCCTCGGCCTCCAGTATTCATACAGTTCCATCGTAGGGCCCATCTGCGCCAATATCCACTGGTCCGAGTACAATCACAAGGTAGGTTTCTACCTTAGCCTCGGCTTTGATTTTTAAGGTGATGGAAGACAGGGAAAAGTTGCTTGATAGGCTTCGGGACCTCTGCGCCAGGTCGGAGCAGTGCCCGTCTGATATTTTTCAGAAGGCCATGAAGGCCCTGGACTGGGACAGGACGGCTTCGCAGGGAGTCGTGGATACGCTTGTGGATGAAGGATTTATTGACGAAAACCGCTATGCCCGGGCCTTCGCCAGGGATAAGGCCCAGCTGACCGGCTGGGGGCCGGTGAAAATTTCCTATGCCCTTGCGGGAAAGGGGATTTCCCGCGAGGCTGTTGCAAGGGCCCTTTCCGAAATAGACGGCGAGAAGGCTTCAGCCAGACTGGAGAGCCTTCTCACCGCAAAATACAGGTCCGTCCGTGGGGAGAGCGACGCCAAGCTGCGTCTTCTCAAATATGCCCTCTCCAGGGGTTACGAATACTCACAGATTGAGAATCTT
>CAMOVV010000271.1 GCA_946627685.1 uncultured Bacteroidales bacterium | reverse complement strand
TCTGGATGGCAAACGAGCAGGCTGTCATCTCTCCCCAGTGGAGCATCCACTCCGCCTGCGCGACCCGCAACTACACCTTCATCTGGGGCATGTGCGGTGAAAACGACGACTACAACGACATGGACTGGGTGGCAACCGAAAATCTCAGATAATGAAACGATTGACTATAATTCTCCTCGGCGTTGCGGCCCTTCTCTGCTCCTGCTCCGGCGGAGCGCGGAAGGTGAACGCCCGCCACGTCCCGGAAAGGATGGACGACTTCGTCTTCGAAAACGATTTCTACTGTTTCCGGGTATATGGCAAGGCTCTGGAGGGGAATCCTACCTCTCCTGGGTTCGACTTCTGGGCCAAGAACTGCGACACCCTCGTCGCGGAAGGAAGGTACAGGCTCTATGCTGAAGGCAACGACGCGGCCTATCACCGCAACCTCGGCAACGGAAAGGACTGCTATAAGGTGGGAGTGAGTCTCGGGGCCGGAGCCTCCTCCCCTTTCATAAACGACACACTCCGCTTCCCGGCCACCAATTACCGGAGCTATGAGATTATCTCCCTCACTCCGAAAGAGGCTGTCTTCGTGCTCCATTACCCCAAGTGGGAGAGCTGCGGCTACAGCATATCCCTGGACAAGAAATTCACCGTAACCGCCGGGAAGAAGTTCTGCAAGGTGGAGGACACCTGGTCTTTCACCGGCCCCGGAGAGACCCTGCGCGTTGCCGCAGGAATCTACCGCCACGACGAGAAAGACATTGTGGATGAATACAATGCGAAAGAGCGTATAGCCATCTGGGAACACGCCTCCGACCAGTCCCTCGAGAAGGAGGACGGCCTCATAGGGGTGGCGGTCGTGATGCCGGATGCGGAAGGGTCATCAGTCTCCTGCGGCCATTCCCTCGTTTGGAAGGACGTAAAGAGCAGGGAGCCCCTAACTTATTATTTCAGCGCCGTATGGAGCGAATTTTCCGTTCCAACCGCGCAGGATTGGTTCGACATCGTCAAACGGTTCTGACAGATGAAAATAGTATGCGACAATAAGATACCCTTCCTGAAAGGAGTCCTCGAGCCTTATGCGGAGGTTGTGTACCTCCCCGGGAAAGAGACTACGGCGGAGGTCGTCAGGGATGCGGACGCCCTTATAACCCGCACCCGGACGATTTGCGACGAAAACCTTCTCAAAGGCTCCCGCGTGAAAATAATCGCGACGGCTACGATAGGCTACGACCACATAGACACAGCCTGGTGCGAAAGCCACGGCATCGTGTGGAAGAACGCCCCGGGCTGCAACTCCTCCTCGGTGCAGCAGTATATTGCCTCCCTTCTCTGCACCCTCGCCAAACGCTTCAGCCTCAGGTTCTCCGACCTCACCCTCGGCGTTGTCGGAGTCGGGCACGTCGGCTCGAAGGTCGCCCGGGCCGCAAGCCTTCTCGGCATGAAAGTCCTTCTGAACGACCCTCCGAGAGCGAGGAAGGAGGGGCCGGAAGGTTTTGTAAGCCTCGATGAAATCTGCGAAAAAGCCGACATCATCACCCTCCACACTCCCCTTCAGAAAACCGGTCCCGACGCCACCTGGCACCTTTTCGACAGGGAAAGGATTTCAAGGCTCGGGCCGGAGAAGATTCTCATCAACTCCTCCCGCGGCCCGGTCGTCGATAACGATGCGCTGCGGGACGCCCTGCTCTCCGGAGCCCTGAAGGCGGCGGCTCTGGACACCTGGGAAAAGGAGCCTCTTCCCGACGCCGACCTTCTCGGAGCCCTGGCCATAGCGACCCCGCACATCGCAGGCTACAGCGCCGACGGAAAGGCGGGCGGCACGGTGGCAAGCGTCCACGCGGTGGCGCAGTGCCTCGGCCTGCCCCTGACCGGATGGAAGCCGTCAGCTATTCCCTCCCCCGCGCAGAGTCTTGATTTCACGATAGACTGCTCCGGAAAAGAGCTCCAGGACATCCTCTGCGAGGCTCTCCTGCACACCTACGACCCTCTCACGGACGACAGGGCCCTTCGCGAGAGTCCCGCCTCCTTCGAGAAACTCCGCGGCGACTATCCCGTAAGAAGGGAGCCCCACGCCTTTACCCTTCATTTACTGAATCCCACCGAAAAAGCGTCTTCCACCCTTTCCGCCCTCGGTTTCAAGGTTGTATGACGCTCCCGGAGCCATAATTTCCGGTTTTTTTTCGGAAAAATCTCTGCAAACGTTTGCATTTTTCAGAATATATTTCTACATTCGCCTTATGAACATACCCCTGAAACAGGGCTGCAAATACGCCCTCCTCGTCCCCACAAGCATGGGACTCCGAATTACGCCGGAAAACGGCCAGCCCGTACACACGAGCGACACCTTCCGTCTCCAGGCCACCAGCGCCGAGACCAATGTCGCCAGCGTGGCCTCATACCTCGGACTCCCGGTGAAAGTCCTCACCGCCTTCGTCAAAGGCAGTCCCCTCGCCTCATTCATCAAGAGCAACCTCCGCTCGAGAGGGATGGACTTCGAAGGCCCGGAAAGGGAACAGGGCGGCCCATGGGGCTACCGTCACCAGATAAACATAGCGGACAGCGGCTTCGGGGCGAGGGGGCCCCGCGTGTGGAATGACCGCGCCGGAGAAGTGGGCAGGACCCTGGATGCCAAGGACTTCGACCTCGACTGTATCTTCGGGGAGGAAGGGGTGCAGATAGTACACATGAGCGGGCTTGTGGCCGCACTGAGCCCGCAGACGGGCCGGTTCTGCCTCGAAATCGCCAGGGCGGCGAAAAAACATGGCACCCTTATAAGCTTCGACCTCAACTACCGGGCCTCGTTCTGGGCCGGCCGCGAAGAGGAACTGCGGAAGGTTTTCAGCGAGATATGCAGCGTCGCGGACATCCTCATCGGCAACGAGGAGGACTTCCAGCTCT
>CAMOVV010000270.1 GCA_946627685.1 uncultured Bacteroidales bacterium | reverse complement strand
GATTCAGGAGTCCAAACCGGCTTATGCGGTCATCCAGCCCGCGACCGAGCCGCAGCTTCCTATGAACAGCCGCAAGAAGGTCGTCCTGCTGTGGGGCTTCGCGGGATTTTTCCTTATCTGCGCGTGGGTTGTCCTCGCGCCTGAAGTCAAGAAATTCCTGTTCCCCGAGAAGGAAGAAAACGAGAAGGAAGGAGAATGAAGGCGGGTTCTATCCTGAAATCGCGTGAAGGGGTCAGTTATGTGATACCCTTCATCCTTGTGACCTGCTGCTTCGCCCTTTGGGGCTTTGCAAACGACATCACCAATCCCATGGTGAAGTCGTTCTCCAAGATTTTCAGGATGAGCGTCACCGACGGGGCCCTTGTCCAGCTGGCGTTTTACGGGGGCTATTTCTGCATGGCCCTCCCGGCGGCCTTGTTCATCAAGAAGTTCAGCTACAAGGCGGGAATCCTGACCGGTCTCGGTCTTTATGCGGCCGGGGCCCTGATGTTCATCCCCGCCTCGAGAATCGGCAACTACTATCCTTTCCTCGCAGCTTACTTCATCCTCACCTGCGGACTCAGCTTCCTCGAGACTTCGGCCAATCCCTTCATCCTTGCAATGGGAGACCGGGAAACGGCCACCAGGAGGCTTAATTTCGCCCAGTCCTTCAATCCCATAGGCTCCCTTTGCGGAATGTTCGTCGCGATGAATTTCATCCAGTCCAGGATGAATCCGATGAGCTCCGCCGAAAGGTCCTCCCTGGATGAGGCGTCTTTCGAGGCCGTCAAACAGGCAGACCTCGCCGTCATCGCGGGACCCTACGTGACAATCGGCGTTGTCCTTGTCGTGGTCTTCATCCTGATCCTGATGATGAGAAATCCGGTGAAGAACACCGCAGCGGGGGACAAAGCCTCCGCCCTCGGACCTGCGGTTGCCAGACTCTGGAAAAACCGTCCTTACCGTGACGGCGTCATCGCCCAGTTCTTTTATGTGGGAGCCCAGATTACCTGCTGGACCTTTATAATCCAGTATGGAACGGCCGTCCTCATGCCTGAGTACATCCAGCAGGGGATGGAGCCCGGGCTCGCCGAACAGACAGCAGAGAAAAATTCCCAGCTGCTCAATATCATAGCCATGATTTGCTTCTGCTCCACGAGGTTCATAAGCACCTGGCTGATGAAGTATTTCAAGCCTGCGGCCATGCTCGCCGTCTTCGCCGCCGCCGACATCGTCCTCACCCTCGGCGTCATTTTCATCGGCGGCCGCGCGGGTCTTTACTGCCTTGTCGGAGTGTCCGTCTTCATGTCCCTCATGTTCCCGACCATCTACGGCCTTGCCCTCGGAGACGTCGGAAAAGATACTGAAATCGGGGCGGCCGGTTTGATTATGGCGATTCTCGGAGGCTCGGTCCTGCCTCCTCTACAGGCCAGCATCATCGACCGTGGCGTGGTGGCCGGTCTTCCCGGAGTGAACGCTTCTTTCGCGGTCCCTCTCGTCTGCTTCATAGCCGTCCTCGCTTACGGCCTCATGCGCAGCCGGGAGACCCGCCCTGCTCCAACCGATTAATCTGTCAGCCATGCCTATTTTGTCACAGCGGGGTCTAGGGATGCCTTCTTCTCCCATCAGGAAACTCGCCCCCCTTGCGGAGGCGGCCAAGGAAGAAGGAGTGAAGATTTATCATCTGAATATCGGCCAGCCGGATATTCCCACTCCCCAGAAGGCTATAGATGCTCTCAGGAACATCTCCAGAACCACCCTCGAGTACAGTCCCAGCCAGGGATTCCTTTCACTGAGACAGGCTTTTTCGAGGTATTATTCCCGCTACGGACTCGACGTGGATGCGGAGGAAATCATCATCACCACCGGAGGGTCTTTCGCCCTTCTTTTCACCTTCATGTCCTGCCTCGACCCGGGAGATGAAATCATCGTTCCCGAGCCTTCTTATGCGAATTACTTTTCTTTCGCGAGGTCGGCCGGAGCGGTAGTTAAGAGCGTGACTTCAAGGATTGAGGACGGATTCGCCCTTCCTCCCGTGGAAGAATTTGAAAAAAGAATCACTTCCCGCACGAAGGCGATTCTTATCTGCAATCCCAACAATCCCACGGGCGGCCTGTATTCTCCGGAAGAGATGGAGCAGCTTCGCCGCCTTGTCCTGGACCATGACCTCTTCCTTGTTTGCGACGAGGTTTACAGGGAATTTGTGTATGACGGGGCCCCTTATTGCAGCGCCCTCGGCCTGAAGGGAATAGAAGACAATGTCATCGTAATCGACTCTGTTTCCAAGCGTTATTCTGAATGTGGAATCCGGATTGGAATGATAGTCACGAAAAATTCCGCTCTTCGCGGCGTCATGATGAAATTCTGCCAGGCCAGGCTGAGTCCTCCTCTTCTCGGACAGATTGTCGCCGAGAACTCGGTTGACGGCACGGCGGAGTATCAGGAAAAGGTTTACAAGGAGTACCTGTCCAGGAGGGATTTTCTCGTGGAAGGGCTCAACAAGATTCCCGGAGTGTTCACCAACCGCCCCGGCGGGGCTTTTTACACGATTGCAAGGCTGCCGGTGGAGGATACCGAGGATTTCTGCAGATGGTGCCTCTCCGATTTCAGGTACAGGGGCGTGCTGCCCGGCGGAGAGACGGTGATGATGGCCCCCGCGGCCGGATTCTACAGCACCCCGGATCTTGGAAGGAATGAGGTGCGTATCGCGTATGTCCTTAATAAAAAAGACCTTGCCCGTGCTCTGGATGTTTTGGAGAGGGCGATAAAGCAGTATTTGGCGATATGATTGTACGAAGCAAGGCGCCGCTTAGGGTGAGTTTTGCGGGAGGCGGCTCTGACGTGTCGCCTTTTTGCGATATTTACGGCGGGGCGGTTCTCAACGCCACCATAAACCTTTGCGCCAGCTGCAGCGTG
>CAMOVV010000269.1 GCA_946627685.1 uncultured Bacteroidales bacterium | reverse complement strand
TATCCCTTGTTCCACTTAAAGAAAGTCCAGGAGGGGACCGGGTCGGAGGAAGCGGAGGAAATCCAGGAATAAGACAGGCATTGTATAAGTCCCAAATTTTGTGTATTTTAGCGCAAAGATTCTATCTGCATGAAGATAGTTCTCCTTTTGGGGTAGCGGGACCTTGAATCTTCACAACTGGAACGATTATTATAACACATCTCATTAATTATTAACCATTTAAGCCCAACATTATGGAAGCTATCATCGCCAAAATGAAAGAGCAGATTGCCGCTATCTGCGCCGACATCGACAAGGTTGACAACAAGGCCGCCAAGGCCCGTGTCCGCAAGGCTACCCTCGAGCTCGCAAAGCTCGGTAAGGAATACCGCAAGGCCAGCATCTAGGCCTCGGAGAAAGAATTCATGCTATTCTCCACAGCCGCTCCACCTCGGAGCGGCTTTTTCGTTTTCTCGGCCTCCCCCATCCTGATTTGGGAGAAGGGAAGAAGTCCTTGTCTAGTAAATCTCTGATTTTTTCATTATTTTTGGAGAAACTGACCACAACCACATGAAAAGACTTCTGCTTCTAGCCGCTCTCTTACTCGCTACTTTGAACCTCTTTGGTTCAGTACGTCCCTTCAACACCAAGATAGTTAAGGACACCGAGTTCACCCTGTGTCAAGATGCCAATGTGGCTGAGACTGGGTTTAAACCCGCCTATGTCTTCTATATCAAAAAAGGTGTCACTGTCACCGTGATTGGACGCTCGGCTGTCGACCCTGGGCGCCTCCACATCAAGCTTGGGGACGGATCAAGAGGATGGGTTCCCGCCGAAGCGTTCTGCGATAAGACCGAGATCACGGTCAAGACTGGCAAGGGGACTAAGACGTACCATCTTGGCAAAGATGCTTGTAAGAAGTATTTCTCAGAAGCCCGCAAGGAGCGTTCCGACGAATACAGCCTGCTCTGCCAGACGATTCTGAACGAATACCTCCCCGAAGCGTATCGGCACCTCGCCGTTCACGCAGGGCACGGGTCATCCCTATGCGAACTCAAAGGTGGGTTTGACTCCCTTTACGGTTGTTTTGAATCGGTCATTGAGGAAGTACTCGGAGATGGAGAGGGCGTGGTGGGTCCCGCTTTCAAAGAAAAAAACGGTCGTTTCCTCTTCTACTATGCGGACGTCTACACCGGGAAAGCGGGCTCATCTTCCGTCTATACCGGTCTCTATGTTGTCTATGACAAAGACTACAGAGCTGTCAACGTCATCGCACCACAAGACTTCAAAAGGTCGAAGAAAGGCCTTAAGATTACCCCGATGATCTCACCGAAACCACACACGGAGGAAGGTATCCAAAGGGGCATCCAACCGGAATACCCCAGCATGGTCTTCAGCAATCTCTCCATCAAGGATGAATCGTGGGAACCCGGGCCTCCGAAGGTGCTAACCGACACCGACCGGAAAGAGTACACCGTCATCGATGATGCCTACGGTTCGGAGGAAACCTACTGGGACCGAGAAGAGCAGCGCATCAAAGAAGAAGAGTACAAGAGGACCCATGCTCCCGTCACACCCTCCTTCACGACAAATAGAAATGGGCACGATACCTTCAAATGGGCCCTCATCCGGATTCTCTTCTATCTTGCCGTCCTTGCCATCGGTGAGACACTATTCGAGAAAGGAGTGGTCAGAAATTATAATGCCTTCTGGTGGGGTTACCTGCTTGTTTCCATAGCGGCCTTCCCCTTCCCGCTGGATTTCTTCTCGCACTTCTTCCACTGGGGGCTCTGGGGAGGATGCGAAATCGTTATCGGCCTTTTCCTCGCTTATTGTTTCTGGGATTTAGTGTCAGGTTTAGCGAATAATAGGAACTGGGTCCGCTGCCCGGGTTGTCACAAATGGGTCGTGGTGCGGGATAGATTCAACTATCACCTCGTGAACTACTCCAATGACAAGCCGAAGAAGGATCCTATGTTCCAACCTGTACTTGTCCGGACGAGTGCCCCCCGTGACTACGAGAAGAAAGACGTCTCGGGTCAAGGTGCCGCCTATCGTGATACGGATAAGCTCTACTATTATGCCTCACGCATGCTCATTCATGCAACACAAGTATCGACCTGCAGGTGCCCCAACTGTAGTGCCAAATGGAAGGACCGGACCCTTTGGACGGGCGAGGTCCGAGGCCCTATCATACAGGAAGAGCGTACGGAACGGATCAAGAGCTATATCGAAAAGACCCTCGAAAGGGACCCTCGCGATGGAAAAATGGTCGAAAAGCAGCGCGTAGAAAAGGAGGAAAGAGATAACTTCATGAAAACCGCCCATATCGATTACAAAAACTACGAGCCATATTTCAAGCGTTATGCAGCCGGTGATGATGACGCACCTGGCGAGTACTACATCAAATACTGGCCTAAAGAATAGTTCTCACCCTTGAGTGTTTTTGAAATGGCCACCACCTTATCCCGGGTGGTGGTCTTTTCTTTCCTACGGTAAATGTATCCAGCATTTAAACGCAGGATTCAGGGTTTTTCCTTATCTTTGGACAAACTATTTTAAGAATGAAACGCATCCTTTCCTTCCTGGCCGTCCTGGCCATCTGCCTTCCGCTCCGCTCCCAGGAGTTCGACGGACAGAGCTGCACTTCCATCATGGTGGGCCGGAAGGCCTCCACGGACGGTTCCGTGATGACCTCCCACACCTGTGACGGCCGTTACCGCACCTGGGTTCAGATGGAGCCCGCAGCTGACCATGAGCCCGGGGCCATGCACCAGGTTCTCCGCGGCACCATGCACACCCGCTTCCGCGGGGACACCGTCGGCGTGAAGGTCATGGGAGAGATCCCCCAGGTGGCTCACACTTATGCCTACCTCAACACGGCCTACCCCTGCCTCAACGAGAAGCAGCTGGCCAT